>QHCF01000177.1 GCA_003244275.1 Acidimicrobiales bacterium | reverse complement strand
TGGTCTTGCCGGTGCCGTTGACGGCGACCACCCCGATGCGGGCGCCCGGCGGGACCGTCAGCCTCACCCGGTCGAGCACCAGGTGGTCGCCGAACGCCACGGTGACATCACGGGCGACGAGGGTGGCGGGCATCTGCCGTGCGTCAGGTCGTGGTCGCCGGGGCGACCACCCACACCTCGGCCTCGCCCAGGCTGTCGCTCAACGAGCGGACCAGGCGGCCGACATCGGTACCGGTGCCGTCCCACACCACCAACGCCTCGGCCGCGTTGCGCGCTAACCACGCGTCTCGCCGGCGAAGGGCGGCGCCGGCCAGCGGGCGGGTGGCCGGAGCGCGGGACTCGAGGACGATCGTGGCCGAAGCCCCGGCCAGCAGTTCCCGGAAGTGGGCCTTGGACGGTGCCGGCCACATCGTGTCGGGATCCGGGTAGGCGAGCACGGCCACGTAGGGCACATCGGCGGCGGCGGCCGCCTCGGCCCCGAGCTGTTCGGCGCCCAGACCCAGGCCGGTGAGCACCACCAGGTCGGGATGCAGCACCCGCTTGGCCGCGAGGATCTCCGCCAGCTCGTGGCGCGTGCGATCGGCCACGGGGTTGTCGTCGTAGCCGCCCAGGGCCGGGGGGCGGTGGCCGGTGACGACTATCAGGTGGCCCTCGGGTGCCGCTGTGCCGGCCGCACCCACCGCTGCCGAACCCCGCCTGCCGACTGTGTCGGCCGACCCCAGATCGGCAGGCGTACCCAGGCCGGTGCGGCCCCGCTGGTTGCGGGCCGCCTCTACCGCCAGGCGGTCGACGAGGTCGTTGACGGCGTCGGTGCCGTGCCCCTTGACCCACCGGAACGAGACCCGCCCCGGATCGGCCCGTACCGCTTCCACCAGGGGCTCCCACAGGTCGCGATTGGCGACGGGTTGCTTGGCCTTGTTCCGCCAGCCCCGGGCCATCCATCCTTCCCACCAGCGGTCGCGGAAGCAGTTCACGACATAGGTCGAGTCGCTCACGACCTGCAGCGGGCCGGGCAACGCCGTCACCGCCTCCAGGGCGGCGGTGACCTCCATGCGCTGGTTGGTGGTGTGGGGCGCCGCCCCGCTGGCAAAACGCCCCCCGGGCACCGCCCACGCCCATCCCCCCGGCCCCGGGTTCCCGATGCAGGCCCCGTCGGTGTACACGACGGTCGCCGCCCCCCCGCTCACCCCGTCACCGACTCGCGCAATTGGCCCTCTGAGGGACCCTTGGCGCGGGCGACTCGGCTGTAGGCGGCCAAGGCTGCGCCCTGCAGCCGATCGGCGGCCATTCCCGACGTGAAGTGCAGGATCGTCCAGCCGGCGGCGGCTAGAGCGTTGCCACGGGTGCGGTCTCGGTCGAACGCAGACCGGCCGGAGTGGACTTCCCACCCGTCGTACTCAATGCCGAGGAGCACGTCGGGATAGGCGAAGTCGAGCAAGTAAACCGTGCCGCCGGTGGCTACCTGGTGTTGGGGGATCGGCGCAGGGAGCCCGGCGTCGACGAGCAGGCGGTTGAGGTCCAGCTCTGCTCGGCTGTCACCAGGGAGGTAACCGGGCTTGCGGGCGTCGAGAGCAGCCTCGAGGGAGGCCAATGAAGGTCCGGCGCCGACCAGGTGCTCGTGGACGGCGCGCAGCTCGGTGAGCTCGACGATCCTCCTGCGCAGGCCATCGTCAACGAGTCGAGCGATGAACCCGGGGGTCAAGGCGCCTGACAGGTCGGCGATGGTGCGCGCCGCCGTGGTCACCGGGATCCCGCTGCGCTGGGTGAGGTGGCTGGCAGGGAGCCTGCTGCTCTGGTGGGCGCGGACCCCGGGGAGCCTCGGCCACATGGGAGCTGGCACGGTGAGCTCGGGTCTCTCGTCGTGGAAGCCCCACATCGCCCATAGCTCGGCTGCCGCCCGGTGAGAGGCGACAGCTCCGGGTCCATCGGCCAGGCAGGCGGCTCGCAGATCGTGCCACCGCCCGGGCTGAGCGCCCGCGAAACGGTAGACCCCGCGCCGGACGGCGATGAACCGCCCAGATGCCAATCGGCCCTTGAGCTGCTTGATGGTGAGGTGAGCCCTGGCTTGATGACGCGTTACCAGGCCGTCCTGATGGCTGGCGATCGTGGCGAGCTCGGCTTCCATGTGCCCCATTCAACCCTGCCCCTGTGACATCGAACTCTCGCCCGCGCCAAGGGTCCCTCCACGGGCCAATCTCGCGAGGCGGGAGAGGCGAGGCCCGGAGGGGCTCGAGCCCTTGCCCGCGTAAAGGGTCCCTCTACGGGCCAATTGCGCGGAGAGCGGAGGTCTGGTGGGAACATGGGGCGTGATCTTCGACGGGTTCTCCCAGCAGCTGCCCGACATCGACCCCGCGGAGACGGCCGAGTGGATCGACTCGCTCAACGCGGTGGCCGATGTCAGAGGCAAGAGCCGCGCCCGGTTCCTGCTCATGAAGCTGGCCGAGCGGGGCCGCGAGCTCCAGGTCGGCACGCCGGCCACGGTGTCGACGCCCTACATCAACTCCATCCCCCCCGAGCGCGAGCCCTGGTTCCCGGGCGACGAGTACATCGAACGGCGTATAAGGGCCTTCATCCGCTGGAACGCAGCGGTCATGGTGGTGCGGGCCAACACCCTGGCGCCGGGCATCGGGGGCCACCTCGCCACCTACGCGTCCTCCGCCGCGCTCTACGAGGTTGGCTTCAACCACTT
>QHCF01000002.1 GCA_003244275.1 Acidimicrobiales bacterium | reverse complement strand
CGCCGCCCGCGCCGTCGGGTTCGAAGTGAGGGGTGACGAGCAAGGCTAACTACCGTCAGTCGCGCGGCACCAGCTCGTAGACGGGGTTGAGGATGGCCAGGCGCCCGTCGTGGGCGCCGACTACCCCGGAGACCGTCAGGTGGCTACCGGGGCGGATGCCCGCCACCTGGCGTCGCCCGAGGAAGACCACCGCCACGCCCCCCGTGGGGTCGACGAGGCTGCACTCGAGGGTGGGCACCCCGCCCCATGGCTGGATGCGCACAGATCGGACGCGGCCCGCCACGGTGACCTCTTGGCGCCAGGAGATGTCGGCGATGGGGGTGGTTGCAGGTTGGTGGGCAGGCGGGGGCGGAGCGGCCTCTTCTTCCTGGCGACGGTGGGCGAGCAGCCTCATTGCCGGCCCCGTCCAGTCAGGTGGTAGGGCACGAAGGTCACGTTGGCGTGGGGCAGGCGCGACACGGTGCGGGCGATGGCGTCGCTGGTGCGGTCGTGAAGCAGCTTGTGCCAGGCCCGGCGATGCTCGAGGCGGGGGATGAGCACGGTGACCTCGGTGTTGCCGTCGGCCGAGGCCTCCGCCACCACCTCGAGCACCGACCGGGTGATGCGCCGGTCCGGGCAATCGACGAGCTCGAGGGGGAAGCGCGACAGGCCCAGGCGGCGCCAGTCGGCCGCCAGGTGTTCGGCGTGGTGCTCGTCGTAGGCAACGTGCACGGCCCGCAGGTCGTCGGGGGTCAGGGAACGGGCGTACTGCATGGCCCGGGCGGCACTGCGGTCGAGGTTGTTCACCAGCACCAGCACCACATGGCGGCGCAGGATGGGGGCTTCGGCTGCGTCCCGGGCGTCCTCCTCCAGCTCCTCGGTCTCCGCCTCGTACTGGCGGTTGAGGCGCACGAGCAGAGCCACCATCACGGGGACGAGCACCACGATCACCCACGCCCCGAGGATGGCCCCCGCGGGCTTGAACTTGGTGATGGCGATGACCACGTCGACCACGAGCGAGAGGAAGGCGCCCGTGGCGTTGATGAACAGGCCCCGCCGCCAGCCCGGCTCGCGCTGGGTGAGGTGGTGCTTGGCCATGCCCGCCTGCGACAGGGTGAACGAGGTGAACACGCCGATGGCATACAGCGGTATGAGCCTGTCGACCTTGGCCTGGGTGATCACGATCAGGAAGATCGACGCCGCCGCCAACGACAAGATGCCGTTGGAGAAGACCAGCCGGTGCCCCCGCTTGGTGAGCTGACGGGGCATGAAGTTGTCACCGGCGTGGAACGAGGCCAACCGGGGGAAGTCGGCGAAGCTGGTGTTGGCGGCCAGCACCAGGATGAGCATGGTGCCGGCCTGGAGGCAGTAGTAGGCCACGTTGCCCACCGCACCGCCTCCGAACACGATCTTGGCGATCTGGGAGATGACGGTGGGCGTGCCCTTCTCGTAAGGCGCCACGTGCATCTTGGCGGCCAGGAGGGAAAGCCCGAAGAACATGGCGCCCAGGGTGGAGCCCATGATGACGAGGGTCGTGCGGGCGTTCTTCCACTCGGGCACCCGGAAGGCTGGCACTCCGTTGGAGATGGCCTCCACGCCGGTCACCGCCGCCCCGCCCGAAGCGAAGGCACGCAGAACCACGAAGAGGGTGGCTCCCTGCAGCCAGCCGTTGCCGGCCTTGCCCAAGGGCATGAGCCCCGGCCGGTTGAGGGCCTCGACCGGAAGGTGACCGAACACCAGGCGGCCCAGGCCGATCACCAGGAGGGCGATCATGGTCACGATGAAGAAATAGGTGGGGACGGCGAAGACCCGCCCCGATTCCTTCACCCCCCGCAGGTTCCCGAAGGCGATGATCGCCACGAAGGCCACGGAGATGGGCACGGCGAAGCTGCCCAGGCCGGGGAAGGCCGACACCAGGGCAGGGGTCCCCGCCGCCACCGAGACGGCCACGGTGAGCACGTAGTCGGTGAGCAGGGAGACGCCGGCGACCTGGGCCGGTAACAGCCCGAAGTTGTCACGGGTGACGATGTAGGCGCCACCGGCGGTGGGGTAGGCCTTGATGGTCTGGCGGTAGGACAGGATCAGGAAGGCCAGGACCACGAGCAGGACGACGGTGATGGGGGTGACCAGGGTGAAGGCGGCGATGCCCACGTACTGAACCAGGTGACGGAGGATCTCCTCGGTGCCATAGGCGACGGAGGACAGGTTGTCGGACGCGAACACGGCGAGTGCAGTGGGCTTGCCCAACCGCTCGTGGGCCAGGTCCTCGGTGTTGAGGGGCTCCCCCAGCAGCTTGGTCTTGACCCGGTCCCCGAGGCTCTCCGGCAGCGGGTCCTTCGGAGGTGGGGGGATCGGCCCGGGAGGGACGAACTGCCCGACAGAAGACGTTGAGGAGAGCATCGCCCACCAGCACAGCGCAGGGCGGCGTCAAAATGCCGTCAAGGGTCGACCCAGGCCGTCAAGATCGCGCAAGGATCGCGACATGACCGGCGCCCGACCTGTCGCCGGGAAACGCATGGGCCCGAAGTGGTGGGATCGTGGGGGTACGCCGACGAGTCTCACCCTCGCCCGCAGGACGCCGTGGCTGGGTGGCGTGGTCGGCGTGGGCGTCGTGGGCGCGACGGTCGCCGCCCTCTCGCCGCTGGGCGGCGATGTCAGCCGGGCGACTCCGGCGCTGGTACTCGTCCTGGCCGTCGTCGCCGCCGGCCTGCTGG
>QHCF01000168.1 GCA_003244275.1 Acidimicrobiales bacterium | reverse complement strand
CCCGACATCGGCGGCGGCTTCGGCAACAAGGTGCCGGTATACCCCGGCTACGTGGTGGCCACTGCTGCCTCCTTGCTCATCGGCCGGCCGGTCAAGTGGATCGAGGACCGCACCGGCAACCTCATCTCCACCGGCTTCGCCCGTGACTTCCACATGCACGGGGACCTGGCCCTGAGCGAGGACGGCAAGATGCTCGGCCTGCGGGTCAAGATGCTCTCCGACCAGGGCTATGCCTACGCCGACGCCCAGCCGTCCAAGTTCAAGGCCGGCCTGTTCCACATGGTCACCGGCTCCTATGACCTGCCAGCCGCCCACATCGTCACCGACGGGGCCTACACCAACAAGGCACCCGGGGGGGTTGCCTACCGGTGCTCGTTCCGGATCACCGAGGCGTCGTTCCTCATGGAGCGACTGGTGAGCAATGCCGCCTATCAGCTCGACATGGACCCCGCCGAGCTGCGCCGCAAGAATTTCATCCAGCCCGACCAGTTCCCCTACACCTCGGCCACCGGGTTCGTCTACGACTCTGGCAACTACGAGCCGGCCATGGACCTAGCCCTCTGGGAAGCCGGGTACGAGGACCTGAGGACCGAGCAGCAGGCGGCTCGCAAGGCCGTCGAGGAGGGCACTGGTACCAAGCTGATCGGCATTGGCATGGCCACCATGACCGAGGCCCTGGGGGCCGGCCCCAGCCGGGACTACGACATCTTGGGGATCAAGATGTTCGACTCGGCCGAGCTGCGGATCCACCCCACCGGCAAGGCCATCCTCAAGCTGGGGGTCCGCCACCAGGGCCAGGGGCACGAGACCACCTTCGCCCAGATCGTGGCCCACGAGCTGGGTATCCCCCCCGAGGACATCATCGTCCACGAGGGTGACACCGACAACACTCCCTACGGGCTGGGTACCTACGCCTCCCGCAGCACCCCGACCGCCGGTGCGGCGGCCGCCATGGTGTCCCGCAAGATCCGGGAGAAGGCCCGCAAGATCGCCGCATACCTACTGGAGGTCTCCGAGGACGACCTGGACTGGAAGGGCGACAGCTTCGAGGTCAAGGGGGCGCCGGAAAAGGTAAAGACCATCCAGGAGGTGGCTTTCGCGGCCTACACCAACCACCCGCTGGGCATGGAGGCGGGTCTGGAAGGGGTCAACTACTACGACCCGCCCAACCTCACCTTCCCGTTCGCCACCTACCTGGTGGTGGTGGAGGTGGACGCCGACACCGGCCAGTGGGAGCCGGTCAAGGTGGTGGCGGTCGACGACTGCGGTGTGCGCATCAACCCGATGATCGTGGAGGGCCAGATCATGGGTGGCCTGACCGAGGCCTACGCCATGTCGGCCATGCAGCAGATCACCTTCGACGAGGATGGCAACTGCATCGGGGCCAACTTCATGGACTACCTCATCCCCACCTCGTGGGAGACGCCCCACTTCGACCTGCACGACACCTGCACGCCTTCCCCTCATCACCCGCTGGGGTGCAAGGGAGTGGGCGAGTCGGCCACCGTCGGGGCCCCCGCCGCCTTCGTCAACGCGGTAGTGGACGCCCTGGCCCACCAGGGAGTGCGCAACATAGACATGCCCGTCACCTCAGGGAAGGTTTGGGAGGCCGTCCACGCCGCCCAGGGCTGACATCGACGCCCTCGGGGTGCAGGACGACCTGGCCCGGGCGGAGGCCGGCCTGCGAAGCCGGCGGGAGCCCTATGCCCGGGTGACGGTGGTGTGGTCGGCCAGCCCGGTGTCGGCCCGACCGGGAGATGCAGCCCTGATTACCGGGGACGGCCGACTCCAGGGTTGGATCGGCGGTTCCTGCGCCCAGCCCATCGTCATCCGCCAGGCCCTGGCCTGCCTGGCGGAGGGGGCACCCACCTTGTTGCACCTGGCTCCCCCGGGCCAGCTGCCATTAGGCCGAGTGGGCCTGGTGGTGGCCCCGGTGACCTGCGCCAGCGAGGGCTCACTGGAGGTCTTCATCGAGCCTCGCCTGCCCAGCCCTCACCTGGTGGTGATCGGCAGCGCCCCCCTGGTGGGGGCTCTGGGGGTGATGGCCAGGGCAGTCGATTTCGAGGTGACGGTGGTCGAGCGGGATTGGGCGAAAGATGCCGATCTCGGTGGTCCAGGCCTTGGCCACTCCCACGGGGCCGGTTGGCCCGGCCTGACGGGAACCGACGAGGGCGCCTTTGGCGGCGCCAGCACCATCGGCGAGCTGGATCTGGCCAAGGCGGGGGTGGGGCCCGAGACCTTCGTGGTGGTGGCCACCATGGGCCGCTACGACGAGGATGCGGTGGAGGCGGCCCTGGACAGTGGTGCTGGCTACGTGGCCCTGGTGGCGTCGGACCGACGGGCAGCCAGGGTGCGAGAGCTGCTGGCCCAAGGGGGGGTCTCGCAGGCCGACCTGGCCCGGGTACGGGCGCCAGCCGGGCTTGCCCTGGGCGACCTGCCTCACACCGAGATCGCGGTGGCCATCCTGGCCGAGGTGGTCGCCGAAAAGGCCAAGCGGCGGGCCGGGGCGGCGGTGCCGGCCGGGGCGCCGGTGCGGGCCGGGGCGGCGGTGCCGGCCGGGGCGCCGGTGCCGGCCGGGGCGGCGGTGCCGCCAGCCAGCGCGGCGGTGGACCCGGTGTGCGGGATGACCGTCGAGGTGGCCGGGGCCCAGGACAGGGCCGAGCACGGCGGGGCAACCTGGTGGTTCTGCAGCAGCGGGTGCCGCCGGCGCTTCCAGGCCAACCCCGATCGTTTCTTGGAGACCGCCGAGGGGCGGGCCGTGGACATGGGCTCAGCCTGATGGGCGAGCTGGATGAGGTGCTGGCTGCCCTAGAGGCGTCCCGGGCCGAAAGGGCCCGGCCGGTGGCCCTGGCCACCATCATCTCGGCCCGCGGCTCCACCTACCGCCGGGAGGGGGCGCGACTGGTGGTACCCGAGGAGGGTGAGCCGGTTGGGAACATCTCGGGGGGATGCCTGGAGGGCGATGTCGTCCAAACCGCTCGTCAGGTACTGGCCACCGGACAACCCCAGGTCCTCACCTTCGACCTGACGGCCGACGACGAGGCGGTGTGGGGCTGGGGCCTCGGTTGCAACGGCGTCATCGAGGTGCTGGTCGAGCCGGCCGACCTGGCCAGCCGGTGCGCCGCCGCCCTTCGCCTGGCCCGCCAGGAGCAGCGCCCGGTGGCTCTGGTGACGGTGGTGGAAGGCGAGCACCTGGGACTGCGAATGGTGGTCAGGCCAGACGCCACCACCGAGGGAGGCTTGGGCGAGGACGCCCTCGACCAGAGTGCCCTCGACTCGTCGCTGGACGCCCTGGCCGCAGGACAGAGCGGGACCGCTTCGCTGGGCCCGGGGCAGGTGCGTACCTTTATCGAGGTGCTCGAGCCACCAGTTCACCTGATCGTGTGCGGGGCCGGCCACGACGCCATCCCACTGGTGGATTTCGGTGCCCGCCTCGGGTGGAGGGTGGACGTGGTCGACGACCGTTCGGCCTTCCTGACCCAGGAGCGCTTTCCCGCCGCCCAGCGTCTGGTGACCGCCCCGCCCCGCCGGGCAGCCGAGGCCACGGCCGCCGACCAGCGCAGCCACGTGGTGGTGATGAGCCACAATTTCCGGCGCGACCAGGACTACCTGCGCTCATTCCTGGATTCCCCAGCCCCCTACCTGGGCATGCTCGGGCCCAGGGCCAGGCTGGAGCGGATCCTCCATGAGCTGGCCAGCGACGGCGAACCAGTGAAGCCCGATGCCCGCCACCGCTTGTACGGCCCCGCCGGCCTGGACATCGGCGCCGAGGGGCCCGAGGAGATCGCCTGGGCCATAGTGGCCGAGATCCTGGCCGTCCGGCGCCACGCTCCAGGGGGCAAACTGAACGAGCGGAGCGGCCCCATCCACCGCCAGACGGCGATCGCCGTAACTCGCTAGATCTCCTGAGGAGGAGCAAATGCGCATCGAAGACCGCTTTACCGTGAGCCTGCCGGTGCAGGACACCTGGGACGTCCTCCGAGACGTCGAGAGGATCGCCCCCTGCATGCCCGGCGCCCAGCTGCAGGAGGTGGAGGGGGACAGCTACCGGGGAATCGTGAAGGTGAAGCTGGGGGCCATCAGTGCCCAGTACAAGGGGGTGGTCCGCTTCACCGATGTCGACGAGGATGCTCGTCGGATGGTCCTGCAGGCCGACGGCCGAGAGACGCGAGGCCAGGGCAATGCCTCGGCCACCATCACCGCCACCCTCGAGGATACCGGCGGGGGAAACACCGAGGTGGTGATCCAGACCGACCTGTCCATCACTGGGCGGGTGGCCCAGTTCGGCCGGGGCGTCATGGACGACGTCTCCTCGGCCATGTTGAAGCAGTTCGTGAACTGCCTGGAAGCTGACCTGATCAGCCCAACGCCGGCGGCTAACGGGGGCGGGGCCACCCCGGCCGTCGACGGTATTCCGCCAATCGCCGATCCCAAAGATGCGACCGACGCCGCGGCTGCGACCGACGCCCCGGCTGCGACCGACGCCCCGGCGGCCAGTGTCTCGGCCGGCCACGCCGATGCTGCTCCGGCGGCCCCCAACGACGGAGGAGCCAGCTCGGCCGTCGATGTGGCCTCCGTGGGGCACAGCACTGCGGCCCCGAGCCAGCCGGTCCGGGAGGCGAGCCGCGTAACCGGCCCCCGGCTGGTGCAGTCGACGGAGCCCGCGCCGGTGGACCTCATGGCCATGGCTGGCCCCAGCATCACCAAGCGCGCCTTGCCGGCCGGCCTGGCCGCCCTGTTCGTGATGCAGGCGGTGGCAAGGGGAAGGCTGAAGCGAGTGGTCCTGTCACTGGTGGGCATCGGTTTGGTGGTCGCCTCAGTGACGGCCGGCCGCCAGTCCTGATCGGCGGGTCGGACCGGTTGGCCAGCGTCTACGGGATCGTCTTGGGCGCCGGCCGGTCCACCCGACTGGGCCGGCCCAAGCAGATCCTGCCCTTTGGCGACACCACCCTGCTGGGCTGGACGGTGCGGGATGCGGAGACGTCTGGCCTGGACCGGGTGATCGTGGTGGTGGGAGGAGCAGCCGAGGCGGCCCGGGCCGGGCTGGCTACGAGGGGAGGCCAGACACAGCGAGCCGAGATCGTCTCCAACGACGCCTATGTCAGCGGGTGCGCGTCCTCACTGCTGGCCGGCCTGGATGCGGTGGCTCTCTCTCCAGAGGCGCGCGGTGCGTCCGGTGTGCGTCCGGCCGGTGCGCCCAGTGTGCCCAGTCGGGACGGCCGGTCCGACAACGCCGACTGCGACGCGATCATGCTCGTGCTGGGCGACATGCCTGGCGTCGACGCCCAGGTCATTGACGCGGTCAGATCGGACTGGGAGCAGCACCGATCATGGATTTCGGTCACCAGCTACCGAGGCCAGCTCGGCCACCCCTTCGTGTTCTCGGCTGAGGCGTTCCCGACCCTGCGAGGGCTCCACGGTGACAAGGCGGTATGGAAGGTGATCGAGGCGCGGCCCGAACGCGTCCGCCAAGTGCCCATCGACCGGCCCCTGCCGATCGACGTGGACACCTGCGAGGATTACGCGGCGGCCGGCCGAGCCCTGGGAGTGACCGTGGGCGCCCTGCCCGCCTGACGCATCAGGTCGTGATGGTGACCTGAACCACCCTCGCTTCGTCGGAGGCTCTGGTCCCACCAGGGAGAGGAGCCAGACGTATCGGCTCAGTCCGGCATCTCCTCGTCCCCCTACTGCGCTCGCAATCGCCCAATAGTGGCGCCCAGTCCGGCATGATCCCCATCTGAGGCAGCCATGGTCACGCAAGGTCTCACCGGCCAGCTTGTCGTCAGTTGATCCCAAAAGCACAGACAGTTTGGGGAGCCAACCCATAGCGGCCGCGGTAACCCACAGCTCAACCGAGGTGAGGATGCGCCGGGATCATCTCAGTTTGATACCTCCTCACGTAGCCCCTGCGATCATAGATCCGCCGGCGCGAGACGGTCATCCTGGTCGACCACGTTCTGTTCCCCTGCACGCATCCAGCCCTTACTCGCTCCTGGGCGCTCTCATCCAGCGATGACCGGTATCCGGGTACGACGGCTGCTTGGGCGTGGCACGTGCAGCAACTCAACCAACTCACCCACCAGGTGATGGGGAGCGGCCTCGGTGATGCGCACGCGGGCCAGGGCACCGGGGGCCAGGGCGGCACCAGCTGGGTCGTCCGGGTCGGGGCGCGGAAAATGGACCAGCTTATGCTGGCGGGTCCGCCCGGTCAGCCGGCTCGGGTCGCGCTTGCTCGGACCCTCGATCATGATCTCCTCGATCAGGCCGACGCGAGCTCGGTGCTTGGCCAGGGCGGACCGGTTGACCACCACCTCCAGGCGCGCGAAACGCTCCTTCACCACATCGTCGGCCACGAACTGATCGCCCATCTCAGCCGCTCGGGTACCCGGCCGAGGTGAGAACACAAAGGTGTAGGCGCCGTCGTACTCAGCCGCCGCCACCACCTCCAAAGTGGCCTGGAAGTCGGCCTCGCTCTCGCCTGGGAAGCCGACGATGATGTCGGTGGTGACGGCCAGGTCGGCGATGACGGCTCGGGCCGCCGCCAGCTTGTCCAGGTAGCGCTGGGCGGTGTAGCCCCGCCGCATGGCGGCCAGGGTCCGGTCGCTACCGGCCTGGAGGGGAAGGTGGAGGTGCTCGCACACCGCCGGCGTCTCGGCCATGGCCGCCATCACGTCAGGACGAAGATCCTTGGGATGGGGGCTGGTGAAGCGCACCCGGCTGATGCCGGGTACCGATCCGACCGCCCGCAGCAGGTCGGCAAACAGCGCCCGAGCACGCGGCCTGGCCTCCTGGACCTCGGCCGTCCAGGGCCGCCCCACGCGGTAGGCCGCGTCGGCCGGCAAACGGACGACATGAGCCGTGGCCGCCGGCGACCCGCCAGTGTGGGCACTGGCCACCCAAGCAGCCGTACCCGCCAGGACACTGGCCCGCAGCGCCGTAGTCAGGTCTCGTCCGTAGGAGTTGACGTTCTGGCCCAACAGGGTGACCTCGGCCGTCCCGGCCTCCGCCAGGGCCTCCACCTCGGCCAGCACCTGGCCGAAGGGCCGGCTGGCCTCCACCCCTCGGACTGCTGGGACTATGCAGAAGGCACAGTTGTTGTCGCAACCCACCTGGATGGTGACCCAGGCGGCGTGGGCCAGGTTGCGGCGCACCGGCAGAGCGGAGGTGAAGGCACCCTCGTCGAGGGGCGCATGGTCGAGGATCTCCATCACCGGGCCCTCGTGCCGGGCCCGGTGCAACAGCTGGACCACCTGGTCCAGGTTGTGGGTGCCGAACACCGCGTCCACGTGACCGGCCCGGGCCTGGATCAGCTCCTTGTCCTTTTGCGCCAGGCATCCACCCACCGCGATCTGCAGTCCCGGTCGGCGATCCTGGAGGGCCTTGAGATGGCCCAGATGGCCGTACAGCTTGTTGTCGGCGTTCTCGCGGATACAACACGTATTGAGCACGACCACGTCGGCCTGCTCGAGCTCCTCGGTGGCCTCCATCCCGTCGGCCGCCAGCAGCCCGGCCAGGCGCTCCGAGTCGTGCTCGTTCATCTGGCAACCAAAGGTACGGACCAGAAATTTTCGAGCCATCCGGCCAGGATAGGGGGAGAGATGTCAGGCTGCCGTGCCTGCGACCGACGAGGGTCCTACCCGAGGTCCTCCCCTCATCCATCCGATATTCTGCGAACACGTAGGACATGTAGGACGTTCCTGGTAGACTGGATTCGTGAGGACGATCAACATACGAGAGCTGAGCCAGCACACCAGTCGAGTGATCGGGGAGGTAATGGCCACGGGGGATGAGGTGGTCGTCACGGTGCAGGGCAGGGGTTCGGTGATGATCATCCCTGCCCCTCCTTCCGGATCTCGGTACGCGACGCTCCTGCGGAGCGGCAAGGTGAGGCAGGCCACTGCGAGACTGAGCGAGCTGGCCCACTCCATCGAGCGGAGCCATTCAGGAGAGTCCATCGAGCAGGTCATGGCTGATCTGAGAGGGGAGAGGTAGGGGTTGTGCCCTGCTACTTGGAGTCCTCGGCATTCCTCAAGCTGGTGGTCGAGGAGCAGGAGTCCAGGGCACTGCTGGCCTACCTCGATGAGGTTGGAGAGGACGCCGTGACCTCGAGTTGGCTGCTGGTCACTGAGGCTCATCGTGCCGCCAGCCGGCTCGGCCTGGACAGGCATGACGACGTCGACCGGCTGCTGGCGCGGATTAGCCTGGTCCGGGTGCTGGACGAAATCTGTACCGAGGCTGGCAAGCTTCTCAGTGGGCATCCTATGAGGACACTGGACGCCATACACGTCGCCACTGCCCTTTATGTCGATGCCGATATCATGCTCTCATACGACTCCAGGCAGCTGGATGCCGCCAGGATCGCCGGCCTGGAGACAGCGAGCCCCCGGTAGGGGACCTTGCCTCGGAACTGATCAGCCGATCCTCAAGCAGTCGGCACTGGCAGGGCGGAGGTATCAAGGTCGGCTGCCTTGAAGTTGAAGGCGAACAGGCTGACCACCAGGGCGATCACCGCGAAGGCCACTGAGACCCCCAGGGCGGTGGAGATTCCGTGGGCCAATGCCAGGCTCTGGTAGTGAGCGGGAAGTTGGTGGGTGGTAGCCAGATGCTGGCGGGCCAGCGGGCTGCCATGGGCCATCACCTGGCTTATCTGATGACTGACGGCGTTCTTGCTGGCCGTGCCGAACACCGTGACCAGTATGGAAAGGCCCAGCGAACCCCCCACCTGCTGCATCACGTTCAACAGCCCGGAGGCCGCGCCTGACTCACGCTCCTCCACGCCCGACACCGCGGTGAGGGTGAGGGGCACGAACAGGCAGCCCATCCCGGCGGCAAAGACCATCATGGGCCCGAGCAGGCCGCCTACGTAACCGCTGCTGGCCGAGATCCGCGACAGCCAGGCCAGGCCAGCCAGGGAGAGGATCGCACCCGCCACCATGAACGGCTTGGGACCCACCTTGCCCAACTGCTTGGCCGTCACCGTGGCCATCACCACAATCACTGCGCTCACCGGCAGGAAGGCGAAGCCAGCTCGCAGTGGGCTGTAGTGCAAGATCTCCTGGACGAAGAGGGTGAGAAAGAAGAACATGCTGAACAAGGCGGCGGCCAGAGAGAGCATCACCACGTAGGTGCTGGCTCGGTTGCGGTCCTTGAACATGGCGAGGGGGGTGATGGGCGCCTTGCTCGAGGTCTCGATGACCAGGAAGGCTCCCAGCAGTACCAGGGACGCCACGAACGCCCCGATAGTCAGGGGATCGTGCCAACCGTCCTGAGCGGCCCGGATGAAGCCATAGACCAGCCCGGTCATGCCGGCGGTGGAGGTGATGGCGCCACTCAGATCGAACTGGCCAGGGCGGCGCTCCGACTCGTTGATGAACAGTGGGGCGGCCACCGCGATGAGCACGCCAATGGGCACGTTGACGAACAGCACCCAGCGCCACGACAGCCACGAGGTGAGCATTCCCCCCGCCAGGAGCCCGATGGCCGCTCCCGAGCCCGACACCGCGGCGAAGATCCCGAAGGCCTTGTTGCGTTCCGGGCCCTCGGCGAAGTTGGTGGCGATCAGGGCCAGGGCGGTGGGCGAGGCGATGGCGCCTCCCACACCCTGCAGCGCCCGGGTGGCCAGCAACCAGCCCGAGCTGAGGGCGAAGCCGCCGGCCAGGGAGGCGACGGCGAACAGGGCGATCCCGAAGACGAACACCCGCCGCCGGCCGAGGATGTCACCAGCCCGGGCTCCCAGGAGGAGCAGCCCACCGAAGGTCAAGGTGTAGGCGTTGAGCACCCACGACAGGCCGGTGGTGGAGAACTTGAGAGCGCTTTGGATGTGGGGCAGGGCGATGTTCACGATGGTGGCGTCCAGTACCACCATGAGCTGAGCGCCGGCGATGACCGCCAACGCCAGGCCCGGGTGCTGCCCCCGGCGAGCCGAGCCCGTTATCGAGGGAGCCGTTGTGGAGGGGGCCGGCGTCATTGCCAGGTTCCTTTCGTTAGTCTGGTTCGTCTCTTTGCCTGTGCCGTCGGCGTTGAGACCGTGCCGGGGTCCGAAACTCATCGGCCACACTCTTCCAGCCGATCGGCCCAACTGCCAAGTTGATTATCGAGCAATTCCTCTGGGGCCGCTGGTAGTCTCGCCACCGGGGTGAGCGCTCCTAGAGAGGCGCTCGACAGGGGTGACGCCATGGCTTGTGGGACTTCATGACTCGGACAGAACTGGTTGACGCTCTCCAGGCTGCACACCCGGAGCCCGGTGACGCCATGTACGTCGAGAGACGGGGAGAGGACTACTCCTGGCGGCTATGCGGGCTGGCCGACGGCTTCCCAACTCCCGAGGGGGATGCCGCCCCGGACGTGTGGATCTACAGCACCGGCACGTGGCCCAAGGGAGACGGTGACCGGGTGACCGCCTACATAGACGACCTGCTGGCCGAGATGGAGTCCATGGCTGGAGGACCCGACCGCTGTCGCTGGGATGCTGACGATCCCTGGCCGCATATGCACTGAAAGGAGCCCGCCCGCACCGCGCTTGCTGTCGTAGGAACCACTACTGCCTGTCCTTGCAGCTCGCTCATGATCGAGTCCATCAGTCATGGCCTCCATCAGTCGGGCAAGGTGATGGGCACATCGTCGTCCTTGCCCTTGCCCAAGGGGACATCGGCCCCAGCCCCGGAACCCAAGCCGACCTGTTGGCGGATCCGCTCATTGACCTCGATCATCACCTCGGTGTGCTCGCGGAGGAACTGCTTGGCGTTCTCCCTGCCCTGGCCCAGTTGCTCACCCTCGTAGGTGTACCAGGCTCCCGACTTCTTGATGATTCCCAGGTCTGTCCCCACGTCGAGCAGCGACCCCTCCCGGCTGATGCCCTTGCCATACATGATGTCGAACTCACAGGTTTTGAATGGGCTGGCGCACTTGTTCTTGGCCACCTTGACCCGGGTGCGGTTGCCGATGATCTCCACCCCGTCTTTGATCGACTCCACCCGGCGGATGTCCAGGCGAACCGACGAGTAGAACTTGAGCGCCCGCCCACCCGGGGTCACCTCTGGAGAGCCATAGATCACCCCAATCTTCTCCCTCAGCTGATTGATGAAGATGGCGATGGTGTCGGACTTGTTGAGCGTGGCCGTGAGCTTGCGCAGGGCCTGGGACATGAGACGGGCCTGGAGCCCGACGTGGCTGTCGCCCATCTCCCCCTCGATCTCGGCCCGAGGAGTGAGGGCGGCCACCGAGTCGATGACCAGCACGTCCAGGGCGCCCGAGCGGATGAGCATGTCGGCAATCTCCAGGGCCTGCTCACCGGTGTCAGGCTGGGAGATGAGCAGCTCGTCCACGTCGACGCCGATGGCCCTGGCATAGACCGGGTCCATGGCGTGCTCGGCGTCGATGTAGGCGCATATCCCCCCATTGCGCTGGGCCTCGGCCACCACGTGCATGGCCAGGGTGGACTTGCCGGAGGACTCGGGGCCGTAGATCTCGACCACCCGGCCCCTGGGCAGGCCGCCCACGCCGAGGGCCAGGTCCAGGGCCATGGCCCCGGTAGGGATGGACTCGATGTTCATATGGGCGCCCTCACCCATCTTCATGATCGAGCCCTTGCCGAACTGCTTCTCGATCTGGCTGAGCGCCATGTCCAGTGCCTTGTCTCGCTCCACCGGGGTCCCCTCTCGTCGTGGTTGCTCCAACGCCGCCTACCCTACGAAGGGGGTGTGACGGGTCACACGGTTGGAACTCCACCAGAGTAGTTGACGAACGCACGTTTGCCAAGCACAACGCCAAAAACCCCCTCCCACCTCCAGGCCTCGGCCACCCCCGGAGATTGGCCCGCTCCACCCGTCCTCCGCTACTGCCGCTGCTCCGGCATGGGCGCCACCAGGTCGTGGTCGAACGCGAACACCACCGCGGCGGCCCGGTCCCGCAGGTGCAGCTTGGAGAACAGGTGGTTGACGTGCGTCTTGACCGTACCCTCACCGACGAACAGCTCGCCGGCGATCTCGGCATTGGTCCTGCCTCGCCCTATGAGGCTCAGTACTTCTCGCTCACGGCCGGTCAGCAGGTGGAGGGAGCCGTCACCCCACACTGCCGCAGGTGCCGCCGAGCGGTAGATGGCCAGCACCCGGCCAGTGACTGCCGGGTCGAGCCAGGCGCCCCCGCCGGCCACCGTGCGCACCGCTCGCAGCAGGTCTTCGGCGGGCACCCCCTTGAGGACGAAGCCCGATGCGCCGGCCCGCAGCACCCCGGCCAGTACCTCGTCGTCGTCGAAGGTGGTCAGGGCCAGTACCGGCGGGCTGCCCTTTGCCCCGCGGAGCCGGCGAGTCGCCTCCACGCCGTCTACCACCGGCATCCGCACGTCCATCAGTACCACCTCCGGGCGCAGATCCTCGACCGCGGATACCACGCCGCCCCCGTCGGCACATTCGCCGACGACCTGGAACCCGAGCACCTCACGCAGGATCCCCCGCAGCCCCGCCCGCACCAGCTCCTGGTCGTCGACCAGCAGGACCCGGATCATGTGAGCTCTCGCGGCCGACCGACACCGGGCGGAAAGGTGGCACGGACCAGCCACCCGTGCCCCCCTGGCCCGGCTTAGCAGGTACCCCCGAGCGCTTCGGCCCGTTCGCGCATGCTGACCATCCCCAGTCCCCTGCCATGACCTGGCTTGCCGGCGCTGTCGATGGCCAGATCGACTGCCGATGTGCTGTCGACGGTGAGCTTTGCCGCGATGGGTGCACCAGGTGCGTGCCTGACTGCGTTGGTGAGCGCCTCCTGCAGGATGCGGTACACGGCCAGGCCGATGGTCGCCGGCAATCCCGCCGTCTCGCCTTCAATGGTGAATACGACATCGGCGCCGGCGGACCGGAACCGCTCGATCAGCGCCGGCCACCCCTCCAGTCCCGGCAGGGGCGCGGTGGCGTCGTCTGTCGTGCCGTTACCTGCTACGCCGTCATCTGCGGACCCGTCCCGGTGCAGCATCCCGACGGTGCTGCGCACCTCCGTCAGGCTCTCCCGGCCCAGGCGCTCGGCTTCAGCCAGGGAGCGACCCGCGTCGGCCGGATCGTGCTCGATGGCCAGCCGGGCGCTGGCGATGTGCAGCAGGGAGACGGTGAGCGTGTGGGCGATGACGTCGTGAAGCTCGCGGGCGATGCGGTTGCATTCCTCGGCCCGCGCCCGTTCGGCCAGGCCGGCCTGGGCGGCGCGCAGCTGGGCGACCAGGGTGAGCTCGTGGCGGACCAGCAGCGCACCAAGGGCGGTGAAGCTGACACCAGCGATCCATGCTGCCCAGCCTGGGTCGGGCTCGACCCAGAGCCACTCGGCTCCGAACAGGGCCAGCGCTGCCATCCAGTACACGAGCCCGTCGCGCCGGCTGCCCACCAACCCGCACCACCCGCTGAGCATGCAGACCGCGAACCACCCCACATTGCTCGAGGTGCCATTGCCAAGAACGGCGATGCCACCGGTGGCGACCGCCGCGTAGACCAGCACCAGACGTGGGGCCGGCTCGACCAGCAACGCCGCGGCTGCCATCGCCACTACTGCTGCGCCGACAGCCACCGGTGCGTCGTGGGGAAGCCGGATGGCCAGCCCAACCGCCACAAAAACCGCGAAGGCGGATGGGGCCAGCCACCTCGCCTGACGAGGCCAGGAATCGAGCAGACGGGGGGCGCCCGGCTGGCTGGCCACTGAAGCGATGCTACGACGGGCGAACGATGATCGCTGTTCCATGGCGCCGGGCCACCTCAGAGCCTGGTCCGCCGGGCCGAAGCCACAGTGGCCAGGGTGGCCAGCACGGCCACCGCCAACAGCGACCCGGTCGCCGATCCCAGCCCCAGCCAGGGCTCGCGCACGGCGTTGGTGACCAGGGTCAGCGGCAGCACGTCAGCGATCTTCTGAAGGGCTGAACCCATGACATGGGGCGGCGGGCCGCCACCACCGAGCAGAAAGGAGGGAAAGAACAGGATTAGCCCCACCGCCTGCGCGGCCCGGGCGGAGGGCAGCAGGGTGCCGAGCAGCACGCCGGCGCTCACGAAACCCACCGATCCCAACCCCAAGGCGGTCGCCACTCGCCACGGCTGATGCAGTGCGGGTATGCCATAGACCGGAGCGGCCACCAGCACCAGGACCACCGACGCCATCGCGATCGCCGCCAGTCCGACGACCAGCTCTGCCAGAGCGAAGGACCATCGGGGGAAGCCGGCGGCGGCGAAGCGGCGCAGCACGCCACGCTCCCGATAGGACGCCAGGTGGACCGGCAACATGACCAGCCCTGTTGCCGCGATCACCACGGTGAGGTAGGACGCCACGTACCAGTGGCCCGGGTTGACCCCGGAGAACGCCGGATCAGGCTTGGTGCCAAAGGAGCCACCGATGACCAGCATGGTCACGATGGGGAAGACCAGCACGAAGGTGAGAACCAGCGGGTCGCGGGTCATCAGCCGTAGCTCGGCGCGCACCAGCCGGCCCAACGCGGTGTTCATCACATTGCTCCTCTCAGTTGGCCCTCGGTCGGCTCAGCCCCGCCGGAGGCGTCCGGCCTGGTGTCGAGGATCCCGAGTAGGGCATCTTCGAGGTTCGGGATCTGCACGCTCAGGTCCCCGGGGACCGGACCCGACCGGACCAGGGCCGCGCCGACATGGGCGATGATGCGCCGGTCGCCGTGCACCACCACCCGGTCGGCGACCTGGTCGACCTGATGCACACCGTCCAGCCAGCGCAGCTCGTTGAGCAGGCGACCGGAGTGCGGCCCTTCGGGGGCCAGAGTGAACCGGACAGTGGCCCAGCGGGCATGGCGGTCGATCAGCTCAGCCGGTGGCCCGCTGTCCAGCACCCGCCCGTCTCGCATGGCCACCACGCGCCCACACAGTGCCTCGGCCTCATCCAGCCCATGGGTGACCAGCAGGACCGTGGTGCCGGCCTCGTGCAGCTGACGCACCGCCGCCCACACATTGCGGCGGGCGGCCGGGTCCAGGCCCTGGGTCAATTCGTCCAGGATCACCAGGTGGGGCCGGTTGATCAGCGCCAGTACCAGGAACAGGCGCTGGCGTTCGCCGCCGCTCAACGACGAGAAGGCGGAACGGCGCCGCTCACCCAGCCCGAACTGCTCGATCAGGTCCTCACCGTGGCGTCCGGGGATGGTGGTGAGCAGCTTCACGGCTTCGGCCACCCTCAGCCGGTCAGGCAGGGCCGAGTCCTGAAGTTGACTGCCGACCAAAGGTCGCAGCTGATCGGCCTGGGTGACCGGGTCGTAGCCCAGGACCCGCATCCAGCCGGCATCTGGCCGGCACAATCCCTGAATGCACTCCACCGTGGTGGTCTTGCCGGCGCCGTTGGCGCCGATCAGGCCGACCACCTCGCCCCTACGGACGTCGAGGTCCAGCCCGTCCACCACCAGCCTGTCGCCGTACGACTTGCGCAGGCCCCGCACCGTCACGACATCGGTCTCGCTCATGCCACCGATCATCCCGCCGGGGGCCAGCCAGCGCATCAACCTGTGGCTAGAACTTTCGCTCCTCCTCCGGGTAGAGGGTCAGGCGCCCCCCGCATTCACGATGCGGTTGCGGATCACGCCGATGCCCTCGATCTCGACCTCCACGGTGTCCCCTGGGCGGAGGTAGACCGGGGGAGTCCGAGAGAAACCGACGCCATCTGGAGTGCCGGTAGAGATGACATCGCCCGGGCGCAGGGTCATGGCCCCCGAGGCGTACGAGGTGATCTGGGACGGCGAGAAGATCAGGTCGGCGGTGGAGGCGGCCTGCATGACCTGCCCGTTGACACGAGACCCAATGGCCAGATCGGGCAGTCCGGCCAGCTCGTCAGGGGTGACCACGGCGGGGCCAATCGGTCCCGACCGGTCGGCATTCTTGCCCAGCGCCCACTGGGAGGTGGCCATCTGATATCCCCGAGCTGACAGGTCATTGAAGCACGTGTACCCCAATAGGCCAGCTTCGGCCTCCTCAGGCGACGCTCCAGACAAGGTCGCGCCGACGACGATGGCCAGCTCGGCCTCCCAGTCGAGACGGCCGTCCCCGACCGGAACCGGGACCGTCTCGCCGTCGGCCACCAGTGTCGAAGCCCAGCGGGCGAACAGGTCGGGATGAGTGGGCAGCTCCCGCCCCATCTCCGCAGCGTGTCGGCGATAGTTGACGCCCGCGCACAGCACGCGGGCAGTGACCGGAACCGGAGGGATCTGACGGATCTCGGCCAGAGGACGGGTTGGCGACTGGCGATCGGCGTACCGTGCCCTGGCCATCTCCAGACCAGCCATCGTGTCGGCATAGAAATCGTCCAGCGGACTGATCGTCGCCATGGTCCCCGACGTCACCTCTACAGCCATGAATGAGGTCGAGCCCTCGCAGTAGGCGATCAGGCGCATCTTTCATCTTCTCATCAGCGTCGTCACCCGACCAATGCAGTCCCCACGAATTCCCACCGCCAGCACCGCCTCCGCGGCGACCTGGCCACCCGGACCGTGGGCGGCAAGGCGTTGGACCAGTGGCAGCTGGAGGTCACCGGGAGCGGGACGGGTCTGGCATGTCGCAGATGACGCCACTCATCTGGTGTGGGTGACCAAGGCCCGATACATACCAAGCCCGACTAACCACACCCAGCTGATCAAACCTGCGCCCAGCCACCGTCCCATTCGATGCGAAGCCGCGGCCCCTCGACGGTGGTGAATGTCGCCTGCAGGGGAACTGACGTCACCCTCCCCGATCCGTCTTCGATCACCACATAATTGCCGTCGTCACGCAGACGGTACAGCTCGAACTTGCGGTCTTGGTGCACGATCAGGACCTCGCCAACGGCGCGAGCAGCGTAGAACGGGAGCTTCTCGTAGCTCTCGTCACCGGGCGATCGGATCTCGACGACGAGGTCAGCGCCGCTCAGCCCTTCCTCGATGCCGAGCTCAGGCCGGGCATGGACCTGGTCGGGAACCCGCCAGTCCTGTGCAGGATCGGCGAAGACCCCAGTGTTGTCACCATAGGGTTCCAGGCCCGCACGACGAGCCAGCGGCGCCAGGGCCAGGAACAGATCGGCATTGAGGCGGGCGTGCCACCGCTTCGGCGGGTTCACGAAGTGCCACTCCCCTCCCCATCGCTCGTCCTTCTTGTCGATTCCCACTCGGCGGCGTTCCTCGACGAGCGACTCAGAGGCATGGACCTGGACAGCACGCACCAACTCAGTGTCTCACAGTGATCCTCGATCCTCGGTCGTGGGGCTCCCTACCCAGTGCCAGGTATCAGGCGGGAGGCCAGAATCCGGTAGCGAGAGCCGGTACCACCCAGACTGCTGGCCACCAGCGTGATCGCCGCGACTGGCCACCGAACCGACACCGCTACGCCGGCCAGTGGGCGCAGGTCGATCCCGCGGCTACGAGCCCGAGCCAGTGTCAGGTGACCGCTGAATGGCGCCCCCGGCGCTCCACCCACTTCGCCAGTAGCCACCAGCACCTCAGCCGCCAGCGCGTCCAGCCCCTCCACCGGCACCTGCAGGACATGACGACCGAAGCAGGCAGTCGCCGGCCCCATCTCGGCCACCGTCCCCACCATCGGAGCCACGTCGATCCGATCAAGAGCGCCGAGTGCGCCGTCCAGGTCGGTCACCTCGCCGAGGAAGCGCAGCGTCACATGCCACTGCTCCGGCTTGGTCCACCTCACCCCATCGATCCCCGGGCGGGGCAGCTCGGCCAGAGTGGTGACCACCTCCGGCGCCGGCCACACGGCCACGAACAACCGCACGACCGCCGGCCGCCCTTAGAGGGGCTGCTCCACCGTGCAGAAGGCGCACCGCCGGGCGCCATGGGGGATGGCGCTCAGGCACTCCGGGCACTCCTTGGTGGTGGACTCGACGTCGGGCTCGGTCTTGCGCCGGGCCATCAGCTTGTTCACTGGCAGGACCACGAAAAAGTACACAGCCGCCGCCACCAGCACGAACGCGATCACCGCATTGATGAAGTCGCCGTAGAGGAACC
>QHCF01000053.1 GCA_003244275.1 Acidimicrobiales bacterium | reverse complement strand
TGGCCCACCATGTAGCCCGACTGTACGCCCAGGAGCACGGGAACGAGGACCTTGCCCAGGTCGCCGAGCAGGGCAGTGGCGGGGTCGGGCTCGGTCGGGGGAACGGCCGAGTCGCCCAGGGCTCGGGCCAGGCGCTCGAGAGGCCCCCGGTAGGCCTCCATGCTGTGGAGGGCCCAGTCGCCCCTGGTGACGGGTAGGGCGCTGAGCACCCCACCGGCGATGGACGTGGGCAGGCCGGTGGCCTCGCCAACATGAAGGTCGGCCGCCCTGAGCAGCTCCTCGAGGCGCATGCGCTCGAGGGGCTCGACGTTGGGCTCGGAGGCGCCCTCGGTGGAGATCCACTGCGCAGTCTGGCGGGCCACGTCCCAGTTGACCGGGCCCTGGCCCCCGAACCAGCGAGCCAGGTCGCCGAACATGGGCCACCCCTCGAAGGGGTTACCCCCGCCTGGCGGCTCGCTGGTCATGTTGTGATCGTAGGCCCGGGTCAGGACGAAGCGGGGCGCTCGGCGAGGGTCACCGTGATGGTGCGGTGCTGGCGGTCGCGGATCACTTCGAGGGCGACCCTGTCGCCGGGACCGTAGGCACGCAGGGCCACGATCAGCTCGCCCATCGACCGCACGGCGCGGCCGTTCACGGCCACGATCACATCGCGGGTCGCCAGCCCGCCGCGCTCGGCCGGGCTGGCGCTCGTGACGTGGCCCACCATCGCCCCGCCGTCGACATCGAGGTCGGTGGCCGTGGCCCCGTCGACGTCCCCCCCCTCCACACCGAGCCAGACATGCACCACCCTCCCCGACCGGATGAGCTCGTCGGCCACCGACCGAGCCACGTCGATGGTGGTGGCGAAGCCGAGAGCCTCACTGCCGGGTTCGCTTGATGCCACTGCGGTGGTAATGCCCACGACTGCGCCATTGGCATCGAGCAGGGCGCCGCCCGAGGAGCCCGGGGAGACGGGCGCATCGGTCTGGATCATGTCCACCAGCGTGGTCGTCGCACCCACCGGGCGGATGTCACGGTGGAGGGCGCTGACCATGCCTCCCGTGACCGACGGGCCGCCGGCCAGGCCGAGGGGGAAGCCGATGGCGATCGCGGGCTGGCCCACCCGCAGGTCGGCGCCACTGCCGAGCGTGGCTATGGCGAAGGGGCCACCGTCGAGCTTGACCACCGCGGTGTCGGTCTCGGCGTCGGTTCCAACCAGGCGGCCGGGAAGCTGCATGCCGCTGGCCGTGGAAACTTGGATCGACGTCGCCCCTTCCACCACGTGGGCGTTGGTGAGCAGATAGCCGTCGCTGCGGAACATCACTCCTGACCCGGTGCTCGCCCGGCCACCGGGCACCACGGTGAGCTGCACGATGGCGGGCCGCAACCTCTCGGCGATGTCGACCACCGGCGAGGACAGCACGGTGGAGACCGAGCGCGGTCGAACCATCTGACGCTCGACGCCCAGGTTCGACGCCGCCGGGGAACGGCTGCTCACCACCGCCACCACCAAGCCCGACGAGACCAGGCTGGCGATCAGCGCCGACAGGCCGGCGACGGCCCAGACGGGCCGAGGCGACCGGCCGGGCGGGGCCGTGGGCGCGCCGACAACCACCTCCGACGGGTGCCGCCACAAGCGGTCGTCGGGCGGTGGCGGCTCCCGGAACGGCGGAGCGTCGTCATCGGGCTCCACGGGCTCCATGGCGCAAAGGTTACCGGCGACCTACCGAATTTCTCCTGCAGGGACCACATTCCTTCGGTGGCGGCTCGGGCGTACCGGTACCATTTCACCCGTGTCCCCAGGGTGTCCGCAACCGGAGGTTGCAGGGCCCGACGACTGGGTCGGGCTGGCCAGCGGCCCCTTGCCGGCGCACGACGCCCTCGACTGGGCGGTCCGGCCCCACTGCGGCGCAGTGGTGATGTTCACCGGCACCGTGCGAGATAACGCCGAGGGCCGTCCCAACGTGACCGCCCTCGAGTACGAGGCCTACGACTCCGAGGTGGAGCCTCGACTGGCCGCCATAGCCGCCGAAGCCCGTCGCCGCTGGCCGGCTGTCGGACGCATGGCCCTCTTGCACCGCAGCGGCCGGTTGGCCGTCGGCGAGACCTCAGTCGTGGTGGTGGCCTCGGCTCCCCATCGCCAACAGGCATTCGCCGCTGCCTCCTGGTGCATCGACACGCTGAAGGACACGGTGCCCATCTGGAAGCGCGAGACGTGGCAGGGTGGCGACGACTGGTCAGCCTGCGCCTCCCCAGTGGCGGAGATCCGACATGACCAGCCCGGGCGGCCGGTCCAGGCAACGTGAGCAATCTCGCCTACCTGGGCATCGCCGTGGTCATCAGCTTGATCGGCTGTGTCGTCCTGTGGTTGCGCACCCGACGGCCTCGGTCGATGGAGCACAGCATGCGGGAGTTCTCCCGCGAGCTCGACGCCCTGGCGCCCGGCGAGGAACCCTCTCAGCCACCCAGCAGGGGCCGGCACACTGGCTAGGGACCTGGCCATCGACCTGGGAACGGCCAACACCCTCGTCTACGCCAAGAGCCGGGGCATAGTCCTCAACGAGCCGACGGTGATCGCGCTCAACGTGCAGACCAACGACGTGCTGGCCATGGGCCAGCAGGCCTGGCACATGATCGGGCGTACGCCCGGCTACATCCAGGCCGTGCGTCCCCTGCGCAAGGGGGCCATCACCGACTTCGACAT
>QHCF01000227.1:491-8509 GCA_003244275.1 Acidimicrobiales bacterium | reverse complement strand
ACTCGATCAGCTTGGCCTCCTGGGCACTGAGCTGGGCGTGTTGGGTCTCCAGGTCCGTCAGTTGGGTGGCCAGACCGGACCGGCGGGTGAGGGCCTCGGTGGCCAGATCCTCACGGCCCTGGCCGAGCGCCTGGCGGGCCTGTCCCTCCAGCTTGGACGCCGACGCCTTGAGCTGATCGGCCTGCAGCTCGATGCGCTTGCGGGAGGTGGCCACATCGGCCACTCCCCGACGCACCTTTTGCAGCATCTCCAGCTGGCGCTGGTAGGAGTAGTCGAGGGTCTCCCGGGGATCCTCAGCCTTGTCCAGCATCTTGTTGGCCTTGGCCTGGAATATCCCGGTCACCCGCTTCATCACGCTCATCCGCCCACCTCCGGCATCCTCGTCACCTGTCGACCCAGCATAGGACACCGGCCTGGCACAACTAGCCTCTGCCGGCAATGACTGAGCTGGGACTGCGTAACGATGTCTACCGCCGTCCCCTCGCCACCGCCCTGGACCGCCTGGGCCTGGCCGAGGGATGGAGCTGCGTCGACGTCGGAGCCGGCGGAGGGGACGTCAGCGTGGCCCTGGCCGAGATCGTGGGCCACGAGGGCCGGGTGTATGCCACCGACAACGATCCCAGAGCCCGCGATGTGGTGGCTGCCGCGGCCGCCGCCCATTCCCAGGTGGTGGCCATCACCCAGGCCGGGGAGGAGCTCCTGCTGCCCGAATTGGTGGACCTGGCCTTTTGCCGATTCCTCCTCATGCACGTGATGGATCCGGTCATCGTGCTGGCTCGCATGGCCAGCGCCGTGCGACCCGGCGGTTGGGTGGTGGCCCAGGAGCCAATCACCTCAGCCGGACGGGTGGGGGGCGCCCCGCTGTCGATGCCGGTAGCCCGCCATCCCGACGTCGGCGCGTTGCTTCCGGCCCTGATCCTCCAGGCGCGCCTGGAGGTGGTGGATGCCTGGGCCGAGGCCCCGGCTGGGGCCGGCCCCGGTCCGGTAGCCGACTATCTGGCCACTCTCACCGAGGTCGACCCGGGCGAGGACCCGGTGGTGCTGCCACCGTTGGTGACGGTGCTGGGCCGCCGGCCACTGGGCACAGGATGAGGCCCTGCCAGTAGAACCAGTAGGTTCGCCAGCGAACCTCGCCGGCCATGGGCAGCCCCATGAGGGTCCAGAACATGAGCCAGGTCTGGCGCCGACCCTCCCGCCGGCCCAGCTTGTCGCGTTTGGTGCGGTGAGTGACTCCCCCCATGATGCAGGCGGCGGTGCGCAGGCGACCCTCGGCTATCACCTCATTTATCAAAATCTCCAGGTTGTACCCACGGTGGCGCGAGGGGGGGACGGCATCGAAGACCCACCGGGGCACCACTCGCTCGCCAGTGGTGGGCGGTAGGCGCACCACCACCGGGTTCCACCAGCCGTAGTCGAACCATCCCACCGACATGTCCGCTACTCCCTCGGTAAAGGGTTGACAGATGGCGTCGAGGTGGGCCCCGGTGAGGCCGATCAGGTCGGCATCGACGAAGAGGAACGCCTCGGCGTCACTGACCGCCGCCCCGGCCGCCATGGCGTGGGCCTTGGAACCTGGCGTCCCCTCTCGAGTAGTGGTGGTCGAGGGTGGCTCTTCGGCCGATTGCCGTGCTACTGACCGGTGCGCTTCATGCGCTTCTCGGGGCCAGGCCAGAGCTGAGCCTGCTGACCCGCTGAGGGCCCGGCGGGCCATGCCGGCCAGAGCCCGGCGGGCTGGGCCGCCATGAGCTGCACCGACCTCCTGCCGCCCAGCGCTGCCCACGTCCTGCCACCCAGCGCTGCTCACCTCCCGCCGCCCAGCGCTGCCCACGTCCTGCCACCCAGCGCTGCTCACCTCCCGCCACCCAGCGCTGCTCACCACCTTGGCCCCGGCGGCCGTGGCCCGCGCCGCGGTTGCATCCACCGAGCCGTCGTCCACCACGATCACTTCCCTGACCACGGCGCTGGCCAGGCAGGCACCCACCACGCTGGCCACCGTTGCGGCCTCGTCACGCGCCGGGATGATGGCGTCGATAACGGGCAACCCGCTGGTGGGGTCTCGTCTGGGGGGTGGCACGACCAAGATGCTACGGCTAGGCGGGGATGGGCCCCAGATCGGCGGGCGTGAGCTGCTCGTCCAGAAGACGCGAGAAGCGCTCGGTGCGTCCGGCCACGAAGGAGCGGCAGAGGGGCAGTCCCTCCACATAGCAGGTCACATAGGCACGCCATGTGGGGTCGAGGAGGAAGCTCACCGCCTTCTCCGCCCGCAAGCGGGGCAGCAGACCCCAGTGGGCCACCTCGTCCACCACCACCTCGGGGTCGGCATGGTCATGGTGGAGGCGAAAGGCGGCGTTGCCGCGGACCTGGCCCAGGGCCTCGCCCGCCTGAGAGACGGCGGCCACCACCTCGGCGTCGTAGGGAATACCCAGGGGCACCAGGTGCCCAGCCACTGTCTCCTCCGGCCGGCGCCCCATGACCATTTCCAAGCCCAGATCAGCCAGGCCCTCGGCCATCAGGCACTGGGGGGTGCCGACCAGGAAGATGGTCTCCTCCAGGTGCCGGTAGCGCCGTACCAGACCGACCTCCTTGCGAGAGTGCTCGGTGTGGTGGCCGGGGTACGCCTCGTGGGCCACCAGGTGGGCCAGACCAGGGCTGAGCACCGGTAGGTCGATGTTCACGGCCACCCGGCTGTGCAAATCTCCCAGGTAATAGTTGAAGCCGCTCCACGGCTTGGCCGTCACCATCTCGAAGTCCACCCGTTCCCCCGGCGGCAGACCCCAGCGCCGGCTAGTTCGCTCACGCAGATCCTCGGCCAACGAGTCGATGGCCGCCCTCAGCCGATCGGGGGGAACCACCTGCGACTCCCGCCAGGCCACGTAACGCTCGGCCAAGGGACCCGTCCCCGGCAGCACCTCATCCAGGCCGAGGTGGGCATCGACCAGCACTTCCTCTGGCACACGGCGAGGACGCACTCCATAACAGGCCTCGACCTCGTCGGCGTAACCGATTGGCTGGCCGGCCAGGATCCTCGCACTGGTGAGGAGGCCCATGACCTGAGCCCTCAACCATCGACGACGCCCGGCCGCCCCATCCGACCGTGGGAGCTCAGTGTCACCGACGGAGACTCCGGCGTCGAGGGGCACTCCGGCGTCGAGGGGCACTCCGGCGTCGAGGTCATTCAGCAGGTGAGCGGCCTTGGCCACCAGGTCAGTCGGCGACGACAGCGGGCCGGCCGCCACTGCCTGGGCGAGCTCGGGTGGCCCGTAGTAGGCGTCCACCAGGCCGTCGACGTGGCGACCAAGGCTCAGCCCGAGCCACAGGTAACGGTGCACCAAGCCATCCGGCGTTTCCCCGGCCAACGAAGGTACCGCGGTCAAGCGAGGTGGGAGCGCAGGAAGGCCACCGTGCGGCCCCAGGCCAGGCGGGACGCTTCGGGAGCGTACTGCTCAGGTCGGGAGTCATTGAAGAACCCATGATGAGCCCCGGGATAGATGAAGACCTCAGCTTCCTTGCCCATGCCGGTC
This sequence comes from Acidimicrobiales bacterium, assembly GCA_003244275.1. Lineage (GTDB taxonomy): Bacteria > Actinomycetota > Acidimicrobiia > Acidimicrobiales > QHCF01 > QHCF01. The sequence continues at coordinate 4,988 of QHCF01000227.1, read as the reverse complement.
AGCGTCTCCTCCAGATCGTGTGCCGCCTGCGGCCCGGCGGAGTCGTCGTCCTCGGCGTAGTGGCCCTGGAGGCCAGCCGACATGGGGCGGTAGTCGGGCTCCACGTCCGGCCAGGGAACGAGGCCATAGAAGGGCACCACCGCCCTGACCAGGTCCGGGCGCTGGGTGGCCAGGACCAGGGCCAGGCCCCCACCCATGCAGAAGCCCACCACCCCGACGCCGGCCCCCGACGATCGCTGGTGGACTGCATCGACCGCCCCGCTCATGTTCTTGGCGGCCTCGTCAAGGCGCAGGGCCATCATCTTCTTCTGGGCGTCATCCGGCTCGTCGGTGGTCTCCCCCTGGTACAGGTCAGGAGCCAGGGCCACGAATCCCTCACCGGCCAAGCGCTCGCAAACGTCGGTTATGTGATCAACCAGGCCCCACCACTCCTGGATCACCACCACCCCAGGTCCGCTGCCTCTGGCCGGAAGGGCCAGCCAACCCTGGCCGGTGCTGCCATTGCTCGGGAACTCAATGATCTCGCCCATGCCCGAAGGCTACCCAGACGTGCTCATCCCCTTGGTGTCGGTGACGGCCGCCCTGACCCTTCTGCCGGTGTGCCTGGTCCGTATCGGGCCGTCCCTCGACCGTCACCGCCTGCGTCGGGCCTACAGCGCCAGCCCGCCCTGGATGCGGTGGGCCAGGTTGGTCAACCGCCGTCGGGCCCTGGCCACTGTCGGCGGTGTAATCATCCTGGCGGTCATCGTCGCCCCGGTGCTGCACATGAAGGTGGGCCAGCCCGTGTCGGCCTCGTTGGCCACCTCCGGAGCTGCTCACGAGGGCGTGGCCACCATCACCAACGGCGGGGTGCCGAGCGGGGTGCTCGACCCGATGGTGGTGTTGGTGGGTCAACCGACGGCCGCCAACGGCTGGCCTCTCGACTGTCCTACGTGCTGGGAGTTTGGGTCGCGGTTGGACCGTCCGGGCCAACCGGCCAGCAGGGTGGAACCGCCCTGGTGACGGTCCTGCCTGCTCCTGAGACCGGCCAATCCGGAGGAGCCGCGGTGGTCGTCCGGGTGCGCCAGGCCGTGGCCGGGGACCCGGCCGTGGTCGGCGTGGGCGGCAGTGGGGCCGAGACGGCGGACTTCAACCACGCCATCTACGGCAACTTCCCGCTGCTGTTGGCGCTGGTATCGGTGCTCACCCTTCTGGTGCTGGTGCGGGTATTCCACATGCCTCCTCCTGGCGGCCAAGGCGGTGCTGTTGAACCTGGCCAGCCTGGCCGCCGCCTACGGCGTGCTGGTCTTCGTGTGGCAGGAGGGGACGGAAGCAGACTCGTGTTCGGCCTGCCGGCCACCGGCGCCATCGTCAATTGGGTGCCTGTCGTGGTCTTTGCCTTCCTGTACGGCCTGGCCATCGACTACGAGGTCTTCATCTCACCCGTATGCGCGAGGTATGGGATGCCACTGGCCAGACGTCCGCCGCGGTCATCGAGGGAATCGGACGCACTGGACGCCTGGTCACCAGCACGGCCTTGATCCTCACGTTGTCGTTCCTGGCCATGTCAACCGCCCCCTTCACCTTCTTGAAGGTGCTGGCCACTGGGCTGGCAGCCGGGATCCTGGTGGATGCGTTCGTCGTACGATCCCTCCTCGTCCCAGCCCTCGTCAGCTTGTTCGGCCGCTGGAACTGGGTGCTGCCCCCCCGAGCCGCCAGGTTGTTGTTGATGCGCGCCACCTCTGAGGGCTGAGCCCGCTGAGGGCTAAGCCATCGGTCGGAGCAACTCGGCGGGCACCGGGCAGTCGGCCCGTTGCCAGGCATCGGCGGCCAGGGTCAGCCCATCCGGTCCGACCACCTGGTCGACCAGTCCGGTCGGGATCACCTCTTGACCTGTGTCCCACGGCTGCGCGCCGGATGCTTCCAACCGGCCGACCAGTGCCTCCCAGAGCCGCCCGGGGAGCGCCCGCCCGACACCAGCCACGCCCCATACTGCCACCGGTGGGATCGCCGTTCTGGCCACCGCGGCGGCCGCCAGAGACCCGCTTTCGCCAATCAGGCCGCCTGGCCCCAGAGCCCACGCCTCCAACACGACCAGGCCGGCTTGGATGACGGCCGCTCCCAGTCCGGCCGGGGGAACCTCGCTGGCCTCCACACCCGATGCCCGCAGTCGCCGGGCCAGTCCCGAACCCTCTCCGGTGGTGTCGACGACCAGGACCGCCAAGTCGCCCCGGCGCCTCAGCGCCTCTCCCGCCATCTCCGGCCAACCGACAACGACAACCGTGGCCCCGGCCGGCAGATGGGCCGCCAGGACGGCACCAGTCGGATCGGTCTCCAGGTCGTCCGCCGCCTGCCAGGTCTCTGCCACTGGGTCATGTGCTCCCAGGACACGGGCCGCCAGCCACCACATTGGCCCCACCGCGACATGGCGGTCGACCAGTCGCCGGCAGGCAGTGACCAGGGCGGCCGGGTTCGCGCCCAGGCCGGCCAGAGCCGCAGCCGCCTCCTGGACCAGCAGCGACGGTCCCGTTCCCTCAGCCCGAGCCACATAGCGCAGCCGCTCGATCGGGTGCACCAGGCGACCATACCTGGGGCGCTGCACTCGGCGGGATCAGCACCAGGCGGTCCCGGCGAGAGACCTAGGAGCGGGCTTAGCCCCAAGGTGGGTAGGTTCCGGTCATGGGATCCTTCGATGTGATCGTCCTGGGCGGTGGATCAGCTGGAGAGTGGGTCTCCAAGGGCCTGGCCGGCGCCGGACGCTCAGTTGCCTTGGTCGAGGCCCTCCGGGTGGGGGGCGAATGCCCGTACGTGGCGTGTATGCCCAGCAAGTCGATGCTGCGATCGGCCCGAGTTCGCCACCTGGTCTCCCGAGCGGCCGGGCTGGGCGCCTTGTCGACCAGACCTGACGCCGATGATGCTGACCTGGCTTTCGCAGCCGCGATCCGCCGGCGAGATATCCTCGCCGGGCACCGCGATGACACCGGCGCGGCCAAAGGAGTGGAGCAGACCGGCGTCACCCTGTTGCGGGGCCAGGGACGGCTGACTCGACCGGGGGCGATGATCGTGACGGATGCCCAGGGCAACGAGACGGAGCACACGTGGACCGATCTGGTCATAAGCACTGGCTCCACCCCTGTTCGCCCCGGGATCAAGGGACTAGACACCGTGGCCACCTGGACGAGCGATCAGGCCCTCTCGTCGCCCCACCGTCCCGCCTCTCTGGCCGTGCTGGGCGGTGGCCCGGTTGGCTGTGAGCTGGCCCAGGCCTATGGTCGCTTTGGCGCTCGGGTAACGCTGGTAGAAGCGGCCGATCGCCTGCTGGCCAGGGAAGAACCCTCCATCAGCGCCCTGCTGGCCAGGTCCCTGGCCGCCGATGGCATCGACCTTCGTCTGGGCACGGAGGTCACCAGGGCCACGCCCGACGGCAGCGGAGCCCGGTTGACCCTCTCCCCCAGCTCCGGGAGTGGCGGGGCCCCCGGCAACGGCTTGGCAGGTACCAGCAATGGCGGCCCCGCCAAGGGCGCTGAGCGCACCATTACGGTCGACCAGGTGCTGACGGCGGTGGGGCGCGCTCCAGCCACCTCGGGCATCGGGTTGGAGGCTGTCGGAGTCACCCCGGACCAGACAGGTGGTCTCGAGACCGACCAGCGCTGCCGGGTGGTCGGCCACGACCACATATGGGCCGCCGGCGACGTGACCGGCATCGCCCCCTTCACCCACACCGCCAACTACCAGGCCAGGGTCATCACCGCCAACCTCACCGGCACATCGGCCACAGCCGACTACCGGGCCATTCCCCGTACCGTCTACACCGACCCCCCGGTGGCCTCGGTCGGACTGACCCAGGATGAGGCGCAAGATGCGGGCATGGAGGTGATCACCGCCGGCATGGATCTGGGTGAGACGGCCAGGTCGGCCAGCGAAGGAGAGACGGCGGGGCGGCTGCTCCTTGTCGCCGACCGCCGGCGGGGCACGCTGGTGGGGGCGGCTGCCATCGGCGCCCACGCCGACGAGTGGATCGGGGAGGCCACCATCGCCATCCGGGCCGACGTGGCCCTGGTGGTCCTGGCTGACGTGGTCCACGCCTTCCCCACCTTCAGCGAGGTCTACGAGCCGCCCCTGCGAGAGCTCGCCGCCCTCGTGACCTAGGTCACAGGGCCCGGATCAGACTGGCTCTCGACAGCTGACCTAGATCCTCCCGCCCCGGGTCATGATGGCGACGTCGAGGATGGCGTCCGCCTCGGCTTGCGACAACAGGCCCATCTCCACCACAACCGTGCCAAGGTCGAGGCCTTGGGCCAGGGAGCTGGCCACCACCTCGGCGGCCGCCTCGTAGCCGATGTGGGGACTGAGGGCGGTAACGATCGAAGGCGAGGACAGGGCATAGCTGCGACACTGCTCCGCATCGGCCTCCAGGCCAGCGACACAACGATCAGCCAGCGCCCGGCCGGCGGCCGACAGCAGGGCGATCGACTCGAGCAGGTTGTGGGCCATCACCGGCATCATGACGTTGAGCTC
>QHCF01000227.1:0-425 GCA_003244275.1 Acidimicrobiales bacterium | reverse complement strand
ACCGGGTTGACCTTGCCCGGCATCATCGACGACCCAGGCTGCATGGAGGGGAGGCGGATCTCGCCCAGCCCACAACGGGGCCCGCTGGCCATCCAGCGCAGATCGTTTGCCATCTTGTACAGAGACACGGCAACCGTACGGGCCATACCCGATGCCTCCACCAGCGCATCGCGGCCCCCTTGGGCTTCGAAATGGTTCCTCGCCTCGGTGAGGGGCAGCCGCAGCTCCTCAGCCAGGCGGGAGATGACTCGGGGAGCGAACTCCGGGAGGGCATTGAGGCCGGTCCCCACCGCGGTGCCGCCCAGCGGCAGCTCGGCCACTCGGGAAAGACAGGCCTGGAGTCGCTCGACTCCGAGGCGTACGGCCGCCGCGTAGCCGCCCAGCTCCTGACCCAGGGTCACTGGGGTGGCGTCCATCAGATGGGT
>QHCF01000202.1 GCA_003244275.1 Acidimicrobiales bacterium | reverse complement strand
CACCAACACCGACTGGCATCTGGCTGGCCCCGGCCCCACCTTTGCCGGGCGGGACGTCTTCGGCCCTGCTGCTGCCCACCTGTGCGCGGGAGTGCCGCTGGGCGAGCTGGGAGAGGCAATCGACCCCTTCACCCTCGTGCCTGGCATCGTCCCCCTCTCCCGGGTGGAGGGTGGCGCGGTGGAGGCAGAAGTGCTGTGGGTCGATCGGTTCGGCAACGCTCAGCTCAACGTGGGGCCCGAAGAGATCGAGGCTATGGGCTCGCCGGTTACCCTGCGGGTGGGCGACCGGGCTCGCACCGCCAACCGGGTCACCACCTACTCAGACCTGGGCCCGGGCCAGGTTGGGTTGGTCGTGGACTCCTATGGCCTGCTGGCCGTGGCCCTCGACCGGCGCTCGGCGGCCGACGAGCTGGCGCTGGCGCCCGGCAATCCTGTGCGCATAGAGCCCTCCGAGGCCTGAGTGCGGCGAGGAACCACTATCGCCCTGGCACTGCTACTTGTCGCCATCTTCGCCGCCGGTATCGTGCAGTTCCTCGTGATCGGCAAGTGAAACACCACGCCTCTACTACGACACGGTGACGGTCTGGCGGATGCCGGTACCCTTCTGGCCGGGCTTGCAGGCGATCTGGTAGCTGCCCGCCTTCATCTTGGCGGTGAAGCGGGCGGTGGTGCCGGGGCCGATGTTCTCCTTCTCCGCCACCACCTTGTCGCCGGGGGCATAGACGTAGACCTCGGTAGTGGTGCTTCCCTGGTTGGAGACCTCGAAGGTGTGGCTCCCAGGGGACAGGGTGGTGGTGGCTACCTGGCACGCCGTATCGGTGGCGGTGATGGCCACCGCGGGGCCCGTGGACACCGACGACGAGCATGCCGCCAGACTGGTAACGGCCGCCACGATCAGACCGGACAGGCGCTTCACCGGCTAGCGCTGGGGCTGGGGGCCTCCACCGGCAACGGAGGCGAAGGCGGGGCGGTGGCCAGCGGCACCGGGAGGCGGGGGCGTCGCAGGAAGATGACGAGAGTAGGCACCAGGTAGGCCACCCAGGCGGCCAGCTCCAGGCGGCTGGGGGCGGCGCTGATGCTGAACAAGCCCTTCCACAGCGCACCCCACCAGCTCGACGGGGGCAGGACTCCCGTGGCGTCGAAGACCACATGGCCGAGGCCACCGAAGGTGAGGTACCCGGCTTCTTGGAGGTCGTGGAACCCGTAGGCGAGAACGCCCGCGGCCACCACCACCAGCCCGGCCCCGGTGTAACGGAAGAAGCGGGCCAGGTTGATGCGCACCGAACGCCGGTAGACGAGGTAACCGAGCACGAAGGCGGTAGCCAGGCCCAAGGTGGCGCCCGCCACCGGCGTCCAAGTGGAGCCGGTGGACTGAACGGCGGTCCAGATGAAAAGGGCCGTCTCCAGGCCCTCACGTCCCACCGCGATGAAAGCGGTCAGGGCCAGTGCCCCGGCCCCCATGGCCAGGGCGGTGTCGAGGCGGTCGTGCAGCTCACCCTTGAGGTGGGCGGCAGTGCGGCGCATCCAGAAGATCATCCAGGTGACGAAGGCCACGGCCAGCAGTGACATTGCCCCGCCGAACGCCTCCTGGGCCTGGAACGACAACGAGCGCGACGTGAAGGTGAGCAGGGCGCCGGCGGCCAGGCTGATGGCGGCGGCCGCGCCTACTCCCAGCCAGATCGATCGCAGCGCGCTGCGGCGATCGGTACGAACCAGGTAGGCCACCAGGATGCTGACGACCAGTGCCGCCTCGAGGCCTTCGCGCAGTCCGATGAGGAAGTTGGCGAGCACGGGCGTCCCTTCGTCTCGACGGTGGAGTTAGGTGACCCTTATACAATGGGTCTGGTAAGGCTAAGTGTACTGGGCATCCACCGGGACGACAACCAGAAATCTTCAGACAGGCCCAGGCTTGCCTACGCCCGTGGCCACGAGGAAGCCGGCGAACAAGAGGGTGATGCCCACCAGCAGGGTGACGGCGAAAGCCTCCATGGCATCCAGCACCGAGTTGAACAGGCCGCCCGCTCCCAGCACGAGCGTGCCTCCGGCTATGAGGACGTCGGCCCCGGCCAGCCGTGCCTCTGGGCCGGTGCCACCCCCCGTCGCCGGCCACGCCAGAACCGCCCGGCGCTCCACACTGCACCCAGCACGACCGTCGCCCCCACGCCCGACGCCTAAGACCCCAACGTAGGTACCCAACCTTGTGAAGCATGGCACGAGGGGGGCCTACACTGAGCCGGGTGTCCGACCAGGTTCCGGACCTCGCAGGCGGCGAGGGGGCGAGGGTCGGCCGGCGCGTGCCCGAGGCCACCGTCGCCCGCCTACCCGTCTACCTGCGGGCCCTGATGGAGGTGGCCGACCCGCACGCGATCACCATCTCCTCGGAGCGCCTGGCCGAGATGGTGGGGGTAAATGCCGCCAAAGTGCGTAAAGACCTGTCCCATCTGGGCTCCTACGGGACCCGTGGGGTCGGCTACGAGGTGGACTACCTGGTGACGCAGATCTCGCGGGTCCTCGGGCTCACCCAGGACTGG
>QHCF01000100.1 GCA_003244275.1 Acidimicrobiales bacterium | reverse complement strand
CGTCTGAGGCGGGAGACCGAGTCGGCCCAGCGAGCCGCCGAGGCTGCTCGCCTGGTCCCCGCCATGCTCGGGGGCGGCCCACCTCGGCACTATTTCATCGCCTTCCAGAACAATGCTGAGCTCCGGGCCACCGGCGGTTTGATCGGCAACTGGGGCGAGCTGACGGCCGATGCGGGCCGACTCCGCCTGACCCGCTTCGGCCGCCTGCAGGAGCTGAACGACCAGGGCGTGCATCCTCGCGTGCTGAACGTCCCCCCCGAGTTCCTAAACCGCTACCGCGGCTTCGACGTCGCCAATTCCTGGCAGCAGGTCAACGTCTCCCCAGACTTCCCGACCACAGCCCGCATCATCGCCGACCTCTACCCCCAGTCGGGTGGCCGGCCCATCGATGGCGTGATTGCCGTCGATCCGCCTGGGCTGGCCTCCCTGCTGCAGTTGACGGGCCCCGTACAGGTGCCGGGTTGGCCCGATCCCGTGACGGCAGCCAACGTGGTCGACATCACCCTGCGGGGTGCCTACGAGCGGTACCCGGTGCAGGAGCAACGGGTGAGCTTCCTCGGCGAGGTCTCCCGCCGGGTCTTCGAGGCCTTTACCGCCGCGGACCTCGGCGGTCCGGCCAACATCGCCCGGTTCATCGGCGGTGCCACCCGGGGCGACCACCTGATGGCTTACCTCCAGCAGCCTCAGGAGCAGGACCTGGTCCGAAGGGTCGGCGCCGACGGGTCGGTACCGGCGGTCCAGGGGGATTCGCTCATGGTGGTCGACCAGAACCTGGCAGCCAACAAGGTCGACTTCTACCTGCACCGCCGTGTCCGCTACGACGTGACTGTCGACCCCTCGTCCCGGCCGGCCCGGATCACGGGGCGCCTCGAGGTCGCCCTCGACAACCAGGCTCCCTCCCAGGGCCTGCCCAACGGGGTCATCGGCCCCTACGACCAGCGGTTCGCGCCGGGGGAGAACCGCACCTACCTCTCCTTGTACACGCCGTTCCTGGGGCGGGGTGCCACTATCGACGGCAGCCCTCTCCAGATCGATTCGCGCCCGGAGCTCGGCCGTCTGGCTATGTCGACCACGGTGAGCATCCCGTCGCGGCAGACGCGAACCGTCGCTTTGCGCCTGGACGGCCGTATACAGCTCGGTCCGGGGGGCTGGTACCGGCTCGATATCGGGCATCAACCGGTCGTCAACCCCGACCAGGTCCAGGTGTCTGTGTCGGTGCCCAAAGGGTGGCGCATCGCCCAGGCGCAGGGTATCCAACGTCAGGACAGTCGTCATGCCGGCACCGAGATTCGCCTCGACACAGGGCGGCCGATACTGCTGAGGATCTACCGCAGTGGGTGGTCGTCGATCTGGCATCGGCTCCTGAATTGAGCTCCATGGCATTCTGAGCGGGCCGAGTGTTAGCATGGGCGGGTTCGAGAACGCCTTCACGACGGCGATGGAGTGACCCCATGTTGAAAAGAGCATTCCTGGTTCTGGCCCTGTGCGCGACAGGTTGGCTACTGACGGCCCCCATCGCCGGAGCCCAGACCACCTATCCACCCACGCCGGTCGTCACCCCGGTGGTCGTCTCGCAGGCGCCGTCGGTGGTCGTGGTGCAGGGGGCTCCGGCCTCGCCCCGAGCGTTGGTGCGTACGGGCTGGTCCGCCGCGGTTCCCCTGGCCGCGCTGGGCGCCGGGGCGGTGCTCCTGGGTGCATTTCTCACCGTCCTCGCTCGTCGCCGCAACCTCGCCGCCTGAGCCGCAGCACCGGCTCTTGAGCCGGCGATCAAGTAGCCAGGAGGGGTGCCCTGCTGAGCTCAGATACCACGACTACCATGGCCGCAGTGGGATGTGTCCGAGGACGGGCGGGCCAATGACCTGCCTGGTGCGAGCGACGGAGGTCGGCCATTCCTGACGGTTTTCCTCCCAGCCGCACTGACCGCCTCCCCGGGCGGCGGCCACACGACGTTGACGACGACGAGTTGGCGCGCGCCCTCGGCGCTCTCCTGAACCTGCCTTCCACAACTCCCATTTCCCCGGCCCCAATGTCCTCGGCGCCGCCCGCTGGCCACCCGCAGACCAGTGCCGCACCCACATCGGTCGACGTCCCAGCGGTTCTGCCTGGCGAGCGTACTGTTTCGGTTCCCACCCCGCCCTCGGCCTCCTCCGACAACGGCAACGCGGAGGCGTTGTTGTGGGCCCCTGATCCCGTCCTCGACGGGCCGGCCGCGGCCGGCGCCGGCAACGATGTGGATACGGCGGCTTCGGCTGCCGCCCTCCACGAGGCGGGCTTCGGCGGCCCCCTCCACCTCGCACTGGGCGATCTTCGCCGCATCTCCGACGACGATCCCGCGCCCACGTCGGCGATGGTCAGCACTGGCAACAGCGACTACACCTCGGCTGGCCCGCCCCACCGTCGGGGCGGGGTCGGAGGGGCCTGGGCCGCCACTGTGGCCGACTGGTGGACTGCCCGCTGGCGCGACCTGTTGCCCGGCATGGTCGTGGCCGCGCTGGTGGTGATCGCCTTCGCGGTGGTGCTGATCACGGGAGGCCGCCACGACTCAAAGGTCGACACCACCTCACCCACGTCGAGCGATGTCACCACCACCGTGCCCGATGGGATCACCGCCGCCTCCCTGCCGCCCGACACCTCCATGCCCGGCACCACGCTGGCCAGCGGCTCCGCCACCTCCGGCGGTGGAGGAGCCACGCCATCGCCCGCAGGCCACGCCAGTTCCACTGGGGTACCCGCTCGCACCCCGGTGACCTCGCCGCCACCCCATGGCGGCACCACCAAGCCCCGGGGCACGGGCACCACCACCCCCACCGTCTCCCAGACCACCGTTCCCCCGACCGCCTCCACGACCACTTCGACCACTACGGCCCGCGCCACCAACTCCCATCCGACTGACGTCTCGATACCCAAGGGTTGGTAGTCCCCGCCTGACGTGGCCCCGGTAACCTGGGCCGATGTTGGAGCGTCTGGCCCGCCTGGCCCGTGAGTACGACGAGGTGCTGGCCGCGCTGTCGGATCCCGAGGTGCTGGCCGACCAGAACGCCCGCATCGAGCGGTCGAGGCGGGC
>QHCF01000184.1 GCA_003244275.1 Acidimicrobiales bacterium | reverse complement strand
GGCGTCGGCCGCATCGACATGGTCGAGAACCGGCTGGTGGGGATCAAGTCGCGGGAGATATATGAGGCGCCCGGGGCGGTCATTTTGACGACGGCCCACGCCGCGCTGGAGACGGTGACGCTGGGTAAGGATGTCGCGCGGTTCAAGGCCAGGGTTGCCGCCGAGTGGGCCGACCTGACCTACAACGGCCTCTGGTTCTCGGCCCTGCGCCAGGACCTCCAGGCCTTTGTCGTCAGCACCCAGCGGCACGTCACCGGCGAGGTTCGGCTGAAGCTGCACCGCGGCCTGCACCAGGTGGTCGGACGCAAGGCGCCGGAGTCGCTGTACCAGCTGGACCTGGCGACCTACGGTAGTGGGGACGCCTTCAACCAGGATGCCGCCGCCGGCTTCATCCAGCTCTGGGGCCTCCCCCTGCGGACCCAGGCCAGGACCCAGGGCCTGCTCGGGGGTGCCGCGGCCCAGAGCCTCCTGCCCCCTGGCCTCAAGGGGCTGACGGGCGACGTCGAAGATGCCTGAGGTGCCTCCTCGCCGCAGCAGTAGTGGGCCAAAGAAACAATCAGTCCGGCTCTGGGGAGGCCGCTTCGCCAGCGGCCCGGCGCCGCAGGTTGCCGATTACACCGATTCGCTGGCGGTGGATCGGCGCCTTTACCGCGAGGACATCGCCGGTAGCACGGCCCACGCGCGGATGCTCGCGGCGGTGGGCATCATCACCGCCGCGGAGGGCCGGGCGATGGAACGAGGCCTGGCCGCGGTACTCAAGGAGATGGCCGCCGGTACATTCGAGTTCCAGGCTGGGGACGAGGATATCCACACTGCCGTGGAGCGCCGGCTGACAGAACTGACCGGACCGGACGTGGGGGGCAAGCTGCACACCGGTCGCAGCCGCAACGACCAGGTGGCCACCGACCTGCGGTTGTGGGGGCGCCGGGAGCTGGTGGCCCTGGCCGCCCAGGTGCTGGACCTGCAGACGGTGCTGGGGCGCCGGGCCGAGGAGGTGGGCGATGCCTACCTGCCCGGCTACACCCACCTGCAGCGAGCCCAGCCGGTCCTGCTGGCCCACCACCTGCTGGCGCATGGTTGGGCCCTCTCCCGTGATGTCGACCGCCTGTTGGCCACGGTGGCCCGGATGGACGTGTCACCCCTCGGGGCGGGGGCCCTGGCCGGGTCATCACTGGACCTCGGGCCGGACGAGGTAGCAGCTGAGCTGGGCTTCGCTTCTCGCTTCGAGAACTCGCTGGACGCGGTGAGCGACCGGGACCACGTGGCCGAGGCGCTTTTCGATCTGGCCCTGCTGGGGGTGCACCTGTCCCGGATGGGCGAGGAGATCGTGCTGTGGGCCACCGAGGAGTTCGGCTTCATCCGCCTGGACGACGCCTACTCGACCGGGAGCTCGATGCTGCCGCAGAAGAAGAACCCGGACATTGCCGAGCTGGTCAGGGGCAAGACCGGGCGCCTGGTCGGCCACGTGGCCGGGATGTTGACCACCCTCAAGGGCCTGCCCCTGTCGTACAACCGGGATCTCCAGGAGGACAAGGAGCCCCTGTTCGATGCGGTCGACCAGGTGAGGTTGGCCCTGGCTGCCCTGGGAGGGATGGTGGCCAGCGCCGGCTTCGATCTGGCCCGTATGCGCCAGGCGGCTGACGGTCAGGGCGCGGCCGCGGTCGACCTGGCCGAGTGGCTGGTTGGAGAGGGGATGGCCTTTCGCGATGCCCATACCATCGTCTCCTCGCTGGTCCGGGACTCTATCGAGCGCCACGTGCCGTTGGCCGAGCTGGTCGAGGCCCACCCTGCCCTGGGGGGGGAGGCCGTGCGCCTGTTGGAGGCGGGAGTTGCCGTCACCCGACGGACCACCCCGGGAGGCGCCGGTCCGGGGCCGGTAGCCGAGCAGCTGGTCCGATACCGCCGGCGCCTGGAGGTGGACGGAGAGCGGGTGGGCCGTGGCTGAGGTCACGTCAGACCTGGCGCCGGCGGCGCACGGCGTGGCGTCTCAGGGCGCGGTGCCGGTGCCGGAGGGCCTGGTGTCGGAGGGCCTGGTGCCGTTAGCTCGCTCCTTCTACCGGCGAGACCCGCTCCTGGTCGCGCCCGATCTGCTCAACAAGCTGTTGGTAGCGGGGGATCGGGTGGGCCGGATCGTGGAGGTGGAGGCCTACGGGGGCCCGGACGACCCGGCATCGCACAGCTGGCGGGGCCGGACCCGGCGCAATGCCACCATGTTCGGGGCCGCCGGGTTGGCCTACCTGTACTTCACCTATGGGATGCACTGGTGCGCCAACGCTACGTGCGGCGAGGAGGGCGATGGCCTAGCTGTGCTGCTGCGGGCTCTGGCTCCCGTCGCCGGGCTCGAGGCCATGAGGACCGTCCGTCCGGCCGCCCGTCGGGATCGTGACCTCTGCAGTGGTCCGGCCAAGCTGTGCCAGGCCCTGGGCCTGGGAGGCGACCACGACGGGGCCGACCTGGTCACCTCGGATCGGGGCCTGGCCATCGTCGCCGACGGCCTGGCGCCCCCGGGCCGGGCCGCCGTGGGGGCCCGCATTGGAATAGGGTCCGGGCCGGCGGCCTCGTACCCGTGGCGGTGGTGGGTGGCGGGGGATCCGAACGTCTCCCGGGCCGTTTGACAGGCCCGCCGGTGGTGCTACTATGAGTCTTCGCCCGATGGGCCGCTGCGACGTAAGACGTAGATGCCGGTTGGCGATGCAGTACCGAGCGAGCCAGGCCGTTGAGTCTGGAGCCCGGATGAAAGGGACCGGCACCAACCACCCCAATCTGGGACGGTGTGTCGACGTCGCTCCTTGAAAACGGAACAGGGACAGCCAAAAGCCAGTGCGGGTGACCGTGCCCGGCTCGCCGGTTGACGCCAAGCCTCAGGGTTTGAGCCGACCAGCAGTCGTGCAGTGGTCATGCAATTCAACAGCACTGACGACGGACAACGATCCGTCTTGGTGCCAGTCGGTCAGCGGGGATCAGTGTCCCCAAGACCGGCTCTCCGATCGTCGGATCGGCCCACGGGCCGGCTCCGGAGATCTCGATGGAGAGTTTGATCCTGGCTCAGGACGAACGCTGGCGGCGT
>QHCF01000076.1 GCA_003244275.1 Acidimicrobiales bacterium | reverse complement strand
AGGGCGAGCAGTCCCTCGGATTCAAGAGCGTCGGTAAAGACGATCTCGACCTGGGTGGAGGTCTCCTCGCTAGACACGATCTCGGCCAGCCACTTACGACTGACCAGGTCCTCCACGATGATCACGGCCGACTTGGCCCGGGGGAAATGGGTCGTGTCGTAGATCCAGATCTGGTTCGGTCGGTACTCCACCCAGTCGGGGAAGGGCTTGCGCACCGAGGTCCCGGGCGGGGCGGTGGGTTGAGCACAAGGCCCTGAGCAGCCAGAATCCGCTGTACCGACGCCGGAGATACCCAGACCCGCTCGGTGTAGGAGCCCCGGTGGGCGAGCTTGCGGTGCGAGCGGTCGACCTCTCCCCACTCGTGGTAGAGCGCCACGATCTCAGCGATCTCCTCGGCCAGCAGTCCGTGCATCGGATTGCCGCCCGGGGCCCGGTCCTCCAGGTCATGGTGGCTGCGCCGCTCGGACCAGCGGTAGGCCCGCACCTCGCCCAGCTCCAGTTGCCGGCACGCCGTCCGGAAGCTCCACCCGGAGTTGGCTGCCTCATCCAGTAGCCCCAACAGCGCCGACTTGGTGGCCGCGTTCACTCGGCGTGGGACACGGCCACTTAGCCCCAGCGCCCTTTTCCCTCGACCAGCATCAGCTTCACCGCCATCTCCTTGAGCGCCTCTCCCAGGCGGGCGGCGTCGGCCCGGGCCGCTTCCAGCTCGTAGTCGCGGGCCCGGGACTGGGCACCGGGCCGAGTCTTCGAGAGTGCCTCGATCGCTCCTTCCTTGGCCACCGTGCGAATCCGCATGATCACCCCCCGGTCGACCTGCCAGTGCTCGGCCGCCTCGGCCATGGTCACCTCCTGGCGCACCAGCTGGAGGAAGACCTCGTACTTCTGCAACGGGGTCAGGAACCGCTTGGCTCGGCGACTCGCAGGTTCGTTTCCAGGGTCCGGCTTGGTCACGATCAGATACTCCTCCACGGGTAGTGGAGACCGTGGGATGTGGTCTGATCGATCGGTCAATCTCTATCGCTAAGTCAGATGCAAACCAGGTTCGACAACAAACGGAGCTCCTCGAGCTGGGCGGGCGATAGCAGATGCGCCTCGTCGACCACGATCAGCACCCGGCGGTGACGCTCGGCCTCCTCGCCAGCCAGCAGGTTGGCGGCCTGCCATGACCTCGGCCTTGTGGAAGCGGGGCTCGGCGCCGAGGGCCCGCACGATGGTGACGTACAGGCCCCTGGTCCCAAATGCCGGGTTGGCCACGTAGATCACGGTGTGGCGGGTGGGGTCCAGGCCGGCCACCGCGGCGCGCACCGACACGGTCTTGCCGGGGTACGGCCAAGATAAGCCCGAAACCCGCAGTACGGACCCGCTGAAGGGGAACCGCCGGGACATCGGCACGTTCGTAGGCCCTGGCTGGGCTTCACCCGATCGGCGGGGTCATCGCGCGGCATGAGCCGCTTCGCTCAGGCGGCGGCGGGGACGAGCTCGGCCAGCAGGGCCCGGACACCGCTGGTCGATGTCGTCGCGGATGGCGCGCACGTCCTCGACGGCGCGGCCCGCCGGGTCCACCAGCATCCAGTCGAGGTAGCGCTTCCTGGGGTAGACGGGGCAGGCGTCGCCGCAGCCCCATGGTCACGATGACATCCGCGGCCCGGGCCACCTCGTCGGTCAGGGGCTTCGGGAACTCCTTGGTCAGGCGACGCCCACCTCCTCCATCACCGTCACCACGGCCGGGTTGATCTGGTCGCCGGGGGAGCGGACGTGAACGCGGCCCTGGGCGTAGCGGTCGAGCAGGCCGGCGGCCATCAGGGACCGCCCGGCGTTGTGGACGCATACGAAGAGGACCTCGGGCACTTCGGAGACGAAAGCTCCTTGGACTTGGACGAGGGCGCGCAGGCGCTGGCGGGCGAACCGCTCGCTGAGCTCACCGGCGCACTGCCCCCGACGACCTCTAACAGTGGCATGTAGCAGCTACTCGGCGAAGCCGGAGGACCGACTACTAATGCTCGTTCTCTGGAGCCGGCAGAGGGATGTCGTCGATGTCGCATTACTGGCTTGGCGCTCTCGTCGAGGACACCTTCTCTGGAGTGTCCTCGTCTTGATTCAGGACTGGGATAGGGGCATGGCTGGGCTCGGCGAGGGGGCCCTTTCCTCGGAGTGCGCCATGCCTGGCCAGCTTGCCACGGGCGCGGCTTGAGCTTTACAACTGTGCGGTGGGCGAGTTGACGACCGAGGTGATGGCGATCCTGCGCTGCCGTTATGGACTGGAGATTCGCTCGGTTGTGGCGTTGGTCGGCGGTTACGACATCTGGGCGGAGTCGTGGCAAGTGGACACGGACCGGGGCCTCTTGGTGGTGCGTGTAGACCGCTCGATCTCAGCCGAGACGTCGAGCTGGCTGGGCGATGTGCTTGCACGCGCGGCCTCGGCGGGTGTGCCCTGCGCTGCGCTGATGCTTACGGTCGATGGAACGACGGCGGTTGTGGCCGATGGCGCCACGGTCACGGTGCGGCCGTTCGCTGATGGAGTCAACCTTGACCGCAACGATCCCACTCAGGTTGCCGCCGCTGGCGTCACCCTCGGGCGATTGCATCAGGCCCTGCGCGACGAGGCGAGTGATCGGCCTACGCCGAGCCCGTGGGCGGCAAGGTTCTGGCTTGGAGATCTCGACTCCCCGGGGCTGCGGGATCCGTCGTTGGACGCGTGGAATGAGGGCTTCGTGTCCGGCGAGATGGGCGACTTCTCGATGGGAGTGGTGCACGGGGACTTCTGGGCCGACAACATCGTTTGGGGTAACGACCGGGTGGTGGCGGTGATCGACTGGTCAGAGGCGCGGCTCGACTCGCTCGCTCGTGAACTGGCGTGGGCGACGTGGGAGTTCGGCCACGACGAGGCCGGCAGGCTGTTGGACATCGACCGCGTCGTGACCTTCCTCGGCGGCTATAGCAACGCGGCAGGACGGTGGGAACCGGGGCTGGAGGATGTCTTCATTCCGCTGATGCGTCTGGAGCTGCGTCTCAACGCCCGCTACTCGCTCGCTGACGCTGAAGACGTGGAATACAACGCCGGTCTTCAGCAGGCCTTCGTTCGGCTACGCAGCCAGTCCACCGTCCCGCTGTTTGGACCGGCGTCATCGAGCGGCCGAGTTGGCTGACTGACGGGCTCGGGCCGCTGACGGCCCGTGTGAGGATGTCACATCGCCTTCGTAACGTTTCTCGCGAGCGCTGTTTCAGACGGGAAGGTGCGCATGCGAGTGCAGCAGATCGTGATGCCAGACGGTGCCGAGTCGTGGACCGTGCTTGACGACGCCGGCGATGTCATGGTCCCGGTCGAGGGGTTCCTGGCGCACCTTCAGGCCCTTGACCGCTCGCCCACGACCGCTCGGGCTTACGCCACCAGCCTCAGGTTGTGGTTCGAGTTCCTCGGCCGGGTGGGGGTCGGTTGGGACGAGGCCAGGGCGGAGCATGTCTCCCGGTTCGTTGCTTGGCTTCGGGCCCCGGCCGACAACGTGGTGGTCCTGGAGGGCGGCAGCGCCCGGCGGGCCCCGGCCACGGTCAACCGGCACCTGGCGGCCCTGTTCTCCTTCTACGACTACCACGCCCGCAACGGTGTCGAGCTGGCCCAGGCCCTGGTGGCTTGGCGGCGGTCCAACCGGGGCGGCTACAGGCCCTTCCTACGCCACGCCACGGGTGGTCGGCCCGTGGCGACTCGGCCGCTCCGCTTGCGCCAGGCCCGTCGGCTTCCCCGCACCCTCACCGAGGAGCAGATCCTGGCCGTGGTCGAAGCGTGCGATCACCTCCGCGACCGGTTCTTGCTGGTGGCGCTGGCCGAGACGGGGATGCGCATCGGCCAGGCCCTCGGGTTACGCCACGCCGATTTCGTCTCTCACAGTCGGGAACTTCGGATCGTGCCCAGGGCCGACAACGTCAACGGGGCCAGGGCCAAGACGATCGATGCCACCACCATTCCCATCTCAGCCGGGCTGGCCCGCCTCTACAGCGCCTACATGTTCGACGAGTATGGCGAGCTCGACTCCGACTACGTGTTCGTGAACCTCTTCGCCGAGCCCTATGGAGAGCCGCTTCGCTACCAGGCCGTCCACAAGCTGGTCGGCCGGCTCCGGGCCAAGACCGGGATCGACTTCACCCTCCACATGCTCCGCCATTCGCACGCCACGGATTTGTTGCGTCAAGGCGTCGGGGTGGATGTGGTGGCCAAACTCCTCACGCATCGCTCCTCGACCACGACCTCGCAGACCTACATTCACCTCAACACCGCTGACTTGCGGGCCGAGCTGGAGCGGTCCGGGGCGTGGGACACCGACGGCGACGCGTCATGACCGCCGATCCCGCTTTCGTCGGCGACCGGAGCCTGCATGGCCTACCAGGGCGCAGAGACCGGATCGACGACCTCTACGCCGCCGACGTGTGGCGTGCCGAGGGACTGGGAGTCCGAGCCCCAAGGGGGAAGGGCCCGGTCAACTTCTCTGGCATCGCCCAGCCGTGGCTGCGCGAAGCGGTCAAGTGCTGGGCCCGTCAGCGCCTGGCGGTCAACTCCGCGTTTGCCACCTTGAGCGCCGGGGTCCTCGCCTTGAAGCGCTTCTCGTCGTTCCTGGACGCCTGTGAGCCGCCGGTCACCAGGCCCGACGAGATCGACCGGGCGGCGATCGAGCGGTACTTGGCGTGGCTGGCCCCGCTCGGGCTGTCGGAATCGACCAAGAGGCTGTCGAGGGTGTTCCTCAGGACCTTCTTGGAGGAGAACCGCCGCTACCGCTGGGTCGAGACCATCCCCGCTGACGCCGTGGTCTACCACGACGAGCTGTCCACCAAGCGCACCTCGCTGCCCCGCTTCGTCCCCGAATTCGTCATGGGCCAACTGGAGGCCGAAGACAACCTTGCCCGGCTCTCCGCCAGCTACCGCCACCTGGTGGTCCTGGTCACCGAGACCGGCCTCCGGGCCGGGGACGCCTGCTCACTATCCTTCGACTCGCTCATCGCCGACAGCTCGGGGTGGCCCTGCCTGCGTTTCGAGAGCTGGAAGATGAGGACCGAGCAGATGATCCCCCTCTCGGCCAAGGCCGTCGAGGTCATCCGAGCCCAACAGCGCCTCGTCGCGGAGACCTGTCCCGATGGGTCGCCGTGGCTGTTCCCGACACGCCTGGATCCGAGCCTCCCCCAGAGCTACAGCCACTTTCGGGGAGCGTTCGCGCGCTGGCAAAACCAGATCGGCCTCCACGATGAGGCTGGGCGACCCACCCGAGTGAGCCCTCACCAACTCAGGCACACGCTCGGGACCAGGCTGATCAATCAAGGCGTGCCCCAACACGTCATCCAACGCCTCCTCGGCCACGCCAGCCCCGAGATGACCGCCGTTTACGCTCACCTCCACGACACCACCGTGCGCCAGGAGTTCGAGCGTTACTGCGAGAGCCGCGTCGACGTCGAGGGTCGCCTGCTGGGCTTCGATCCCGACGCCGCAACAGCCGATGCCGAGTGGGTCAAGCACAACCTGGCCCGGGCCGCCGACAGCCTCCCCAACGGCTACTGCGGCCGCCCGCCACAACAGGACTGCCCCCATCCCAACGCCTGTCTCACTTGCCCCGACTTCCAGACAACGGTGCAGTTCCTACCGGTCCACCGTCACCAAGCCGACGCCACCCGGAGCCTGATCGACGCGGCCGAGTCCGCCGGACACCAGCGCCTAGCCGCCAACCATCGCCGGGTGCTGGCCCACCTGGACAAAATCATCCCCACCCTCGAATCCCTGGAACAGACCGAGAGTGAAGATGGCTGACCGGCAAGAAGCGCTCCGCCGAGCAGCCCAGGCCCGCCACGACGCCACGCTGGCCCGGGCCAGCGAGGCTCTCGGGACCCTCGCTGGCGGCAGCGAGCCAGTCAGCTTCCGAGGCCTCGCCCGGACAGCAGGCGTCTCCCGCTCCTGGCTGTACCGCCAGCCCGAAATTCGAGCGGAGATCGACAGGCTCCGGCAATCGCCACCCTCCCGAAGACCAGCCGCTCCCGCACCTCAGCGGGCCACCGTCGACTCCCTTCGCCAACTGCTTCACACCCACCGGGAGGAGATCGGTCGGCTGCGAGCCGC
>QHCF01000241.1 GCA_003244275.1 Acidimicrobiales bacterium | reverse complement strand
GAGCGAGCGCTGGAGCGGCCCTCGAAGCCCTCTGCACTGCGCCAGGCCCGCAGCATAGCCTCCTGCACGGCGTCCTCTGCTTCAGAGCCCGATCCCAGCATGCGATAGCAGTAGCCGGTCAGCTCTCGACGGAACGGCTCCAAATCGGAAGGGGTCAGAGGCGCACGGGTTGCCACTTCACTGAATCCTACCGATCGGCATCCGAGCTACAGGCCAGCTCTACCATGGACCAGGTCCTCCACCAACGACGTTCGGACGCTCGGTGTCACATGCTCCGCCACAGCGACGATGATACGGCGGCCCTGAGACACCAGGTGGGATAACTAGGGTGACACGTAGTACCGGTATTTACGTAATAGGAGAGAGCATGCGCCTCAACAGCAAAGGCCAGGTGACCATCCCCGCGCCCCTGCGCAAGAGCCACGGCTTTCATGAGGGTAGGGCGGCCGTCAGCGGGCGTTGTTCCAGGAGGTCTCCCATAGTTTCTCGGTCACCTCCATGAACTGCTCGGCATCAACGGCCAGGAGCCTGGGATCAGCCTTTCTTGCGCCAGAAGCAATGCCCCCGTGAGCCCGGTCCTCGCTGGGCTGGCGGACGAGCAGCAACTTGAGCTCGACGAACCGGCTGGTGGCCCGGCACAAGAAGTCGGCGGACATGGCGGTCTCCTGCACCGGTGGCGGATGCTCAGTGAAGAGGAAGCGGCAGGCGCGGCCAAGCTGGGCCTGCGGGGAGCGCAGGACGAACGACCGAGCGCCAGCGGCGGGGNNGTCGAGCCGCTCGACCAGCATCAGGGGCTCACCACTAGCACCGGCGGCCAGCGCATAGCCCGTCTCGGCGCATCCGTTGATGGGAGTCGCCTTGTCTCCGCCCGGATCCTGCAGCCAAGTGGCCATGAGCAGGCCGACGGGGTAGCCGTGACGATGGAACCAAGTGCAGATCTGATTGAGGGACTGGAGCGGCCCGTGCAGGCCCAACTTGCCCTGAAGACCCACCTTGACGGCTTGGTCCAATGAAGTGCCCGACTCCAGGTCCAGCACCTGAGAGGAAACCAAGCTATCCAGGGCGCCCTGCATAGCTTGGCGACGTCCTTGGGCGTCGAGGTTGAAGTAGCCAACCGCCGGCTCGTCGGCGGCTGACTCAGGGCGATAGTCGTAGGTTCCCCGGACCGGGTAGGAGCCGGTGACGGCCAGGACGGGGTCAGGGTAGGTCCCGAGATTCTCCTCACCCCCAGCCAGCACCCGCTCGACCAGGCCAGGGGCCAGGTCCGGTCGGCGCCGCCACTTGGACATAGATCAGTCGCCCAGGACGGCGCGGACGGCTCGGCGGCGAGAGCGGCGCACGCTTGCCAGCCCAGCGACGACGGTGAACACAGCCACTGCGATGAACACCAACCCCACTGCCAGCTCGGTGGCGGCACCGTTACGGTTACCGGGATCCCCCGGCAGGGCCACCACGCCAGGAGCCTCGGCGTCGTATACGACCGCGACCGCCTCTCCCAGGTGAAAGGCCGATCGGTTGACTCCGGATACGGTCCCCCTCACCTGTCGTCCCGTCGTCGTTCGATAGGCGAACTGGACCCCGGTGCTCCCATACCCATCGGTGGCCGAGACCCGGGCCAACACCGGGACTCCTCGGGTTCCCAGCTCCTGGCTATTGTGCAGGCCGGAAACCCCGAAGGCGATGAGGGCCAGCCCGGCGATCGGGAAGACGACCAGGGCGATCAATCCTGAGACCCGCGCCCCTGGAAAGCTGGCTCGGCGTCCTGGTCCCAGAACGCGCCGGCCTGGGTTCCTGGCGCGTGCCACTCCGCCATTATGGCCGCAGGCGGCCGGCCAGGAGGAGATCGAGGCGGTCCTCCAACTCGTTGAGGGCGCCGACCGGGTCGTCGGCCGCCAGCCAGGTGATCCGGGGGTCCCGGCCGAACCAGGCTCGTTGGCGCCGAGCCAGCCGGTGGCTGCGCCGGCGAGCCTGGCCCACCGCCTCTTCCAGCGCCAGTCCGGTCTCCAGGTGGGCCAGCAGCTCCCGGTAGCCGACGGCCTGGCGGGCGGTGCGGGACAGGCCGGCGGGACGAGTGGCCAGGCGACTCACCTCGGCGAGGAACCCGGCACCCATCTGCGCCTCCAGGCGGGCGTCGATGCGCTCGGCCAGGGCCGGAGCCGGCAGGCTGAGCCCCAACAGGTCGAAGCGGCTGGGCGGGTAGGCCGCCAATCCCGGACCGAACGATGAGAAGGGCCGGCCACTGCCCAGCGTCACCTCCAGCGCCCTCACCACCCGCCGGCGGTTGGTCGGCTCCATGCGGGCCGCCGCCACCGGGTCCAGCTCGGTCAGGCGACGGTGCAGGGAAAGGACCCTAGTTGCTGCCAGTTCGGCGGCCACCTCGGGCCAGCGACCGGGCACCTGCAGGTCATCCACCACCGCCTGCAGGTACAGCCCGGTCCCGCCCACCAGGAGGGCCACCTTCCCCTGGGCTTCGATGCCAACAATGGCCTCGATGGCGGCCGCCCGGAAGCGGCTCACCGAGAAGTCCTCGGACGGCTCGGCCAGGTCAATGAGGTGATACGTGACTCCGGCCCGTTCGGCCAGGGTGGGCTTGGCCGTGCCCACGTCCATCCCCAGGTACACGGCCATGGAGTCCACCGACACCAGCTCCACGGCCTCCGGGCGACGCCGGGCCAGGGCCAGGGCCAGGGCGGTCTTGCCCGACGCGGTGGGCCCGACCAGGGTCAGATGCCGAGCCGGCATGGGAACCGGACCCGCGGGGAGCGCCGGGCGGGAGTGGGCGGAGGACGGTGGGCGGGAGAGACCCATATTTCGAATGAAACTACCGTGCGCCCGGTGGACCGCTCGGGTGTGTGCGACCATGGCGGCATGGCGGAGAAGTCGAGTATGGCGCTCAAGCCGGGTACCTCCTGGCACGAGATCTACCACCGGGCCCGGGCAGTGGCGCCCGAGGCCTTCGACGAGGACCGGATGCGCAACCTGTGGGGCGGCCAGTGGCGCCGGGTGGGCGAGCCGTCGCAGACCACTTCCTGCGTGGACGGGTCGCCGATGGCCGGGCCGCCCATGCTGGAGCCGGAGCAGGTGGCCCAGGCCCTGGCTGCCTCGGTGGCCGACCACCTGGCGTGGCGCTCGGTACCGCTGGAGGAGCGCCGGCGGCGGGTGCGGGCCTGCGTGGAGGACCTGGAGGCCAACCGGGAGCTGCTGGCCCTGCTGTTGGTGTGGGAGATCGGCAAGCCCTGGCGCCAGGCGCTGACCTCGGTGGACCGCACCGTGTCCGGCGTGGCCTGGTACTGCGAGGAGATAGACCCCATGTTGGAGGGGCGGCGGCCCCTTGACGGGCCGGTCTCCAACATCGCCTCCTGGAACTACCCGCTGTCGGTGCTGGTCCACGCCATGCTCGTGCAGATGCTGGCCGGCAACGCGGTCATCGCCAAGGCGCCGACGGATGGGGGCGTGTGCGCCCTGTCCCTGGCCTCGGCCCTGGCCCTGCGGGCCGGCCTGCCGGTCACGGTGGTGAGCGGGGCCGGGGCCAAGCTCTCGCCCGTGCTGGTGCGCTCTCCCGCCATCGGCTGCCTGGCCTTCGTGGGGGGCCGTGACACCGGGGGCCAGATCGCCTCCGAGCTGGTCCAGACGGACAAGCGCCACATGCTCGAGCAGGAGGGCCTCAACTGCTGGGGGGTGTGGGACTTCTCGGACTGGGAGACGCTGGCAGGCCACGTCCGCTCTGGCTTCGCCTACGCCAAGCAGCGCTGCACGGCTTACCCCCGCTACGTGGTCCAGCGGGCGCTGTTCGACAAGTTCCTGGCCATGTACCTGCCGGTGCTGCGATCGCTGCGCTTTGGGCACCCGCTGGCAGTGGCCGATCCGGGTGACGAGCTGCCGGACCTGGACTTTGGGCCGGTGATCAACGCAGCCAAGGCGGCCGACCTGGAGGCCAAGGTCTCCGACGCCATCGACCGCGGTGGTGTGCCGCTGTACCGGGGGACACTGAACGACGGGGACTTCGTGGCTGGGCAGGACCGCTCGGCCTACGTGGCCCCGGTAGCCATCCTGGACCCGCCCCGAGCGTCGACGC
>QHCF01000133.1 GCA_003244275.1 Acidimicrobiales bacterium | reverse complement strand
AGTGCGGGTCGTGCAGCGCGGAGGTGAACGGCCGGCCCCGCCTGATGTGCATGACCAGGATGAGCCTTTTCGAGGCTGGCACGCCCATCACCGTCACGCCCCTGCGGACCTTCCCGATCGTCAAGGACCTGGTGACCGACGTCTCGTTCAACTTCGAGATGGCTCGGCGGGTGCCGGCGCTGGTTCCCCGCCCGAGGGAGGCGGACGGGACCTACCGGATGGCTCAGCGGGACATCGAGCGGGCCCAGGAGCTCCACCGGTGCATCGAGTGCTTCCTCTGCCAGGACGTGTGCCATGTGATCCGGGACCATGAGGGGAACAAGGCGAGATTCGCCGGCCCCCGCCTGTTCGTACGCTATGCCGAGCTGGAGATGCATCCCCTCGACACCAGGGACCGCCGGCCGCTGCTCAAGGAGCAGATGGGCCTTGGGCTGTGCAACATCACCAGGTGCTGCACCGAGATGTGCCCCGAGGGCATCAAGATCACCGACAACGCCATCATCCCCCTGAAGGAGCGGGTGGTGGACGCCTACTTCGATCCGGTGGCCTGGCTGGGTCGCAAAATCCTCCGGCGCGGGCATTAGCCTTGACGAGCACAGTGCCAACCTCCAGAGCTGATCGCCGGGTCCTGCCCCTCTGGCTGCATCAGGCGGCCGAGTACATCGTCGGGCTGCTCCTGGCGTACATGGCTCTGCACGTCAGCGGACAGATGAGGATTGCCCTGCTGGCCGCGGCCGGCACCATGGTGGCCATTGCGGTGATCACTGACGGCCCGGTCGGGGCTCTGCGCCTGCTCGGCCCCCGAGCCCACCAGTGGGCCGACGTGGCCCTGGTGGTGGGCCTGGCCGTATCGCCCCTGGCGGTATTCGGCCACCTGGACACCCTGGCCATCATCGTGGCCGAGGCTGCCGCCGTGGTCCTGCTGCGCATGGCCACCCTCACCCGTTATCGCCCCGGGGTGCCCGCGGCCGGCGGTGGCCTGATGATGCGCACGGTCAAGCTGGCCGCCGGGACCGCCGCCCGAGGTCCCGCCAGCCGGGGCCCGGTCAATCGAGGTCCCGCCAGCCGAGGCCCGGCCAGCAGGGGTCGCACCGCCAGGACGCTGGGCTTCCTGGCCGGCCGAGCCCAGCGGGAGGCCCTCCGCCAGGCGCCCAGGGCGGATCGGGCAGTGGCCAACGGGGCCCGACACCTCGGCACCCTCCTGGGCAGGCGCCGTCCGCCACCCCCTCGCCCACGCTGACGGGGCCGGGCCGGGCCGGCTGCCGACTTCTCCTTTGCTGGCCGTACCCGCTACATTCGGCGCCGTGAACCCGCCACCCGGGCGCCGGAGCCGTGCCCGCCTGCTGCTTGCTCGTCTCGGCCGTCTGGCCAAGACGGCAGGCCCGATGGCAGTGGTGGCCATTGCCCTGGCCGGGTGCCGGCTGCCGAGCTTCGGCTCGTTCGACGCCCCCACCACCCAGGGCCAGAAGACCTACCACCTGTGGCAGGGATTCATGGTCGCCACCTTGGTAGTGGGTGTGTTCGTGTGGCTGCTGATCTTCTGGGCGGTATTCGCTTACCGCAAGAAGAAGAAGGATGGCGAAGGACTGCCCAAGCAGACCCGGTACAACATGCCCTGGGAGGTGGCCTACACCATTGTGCCCCTGCTCATCGTGGCTGGCCTGTTCTACTTCACCGTGGTGGCCGAGAACCAGGTCACCCAGGTGGTAGCCAATCCGCAGACCAGGGTGACGGTCACCGGGTTCCGCTGGGGCTGGCGCTTCGACTACACCGACGCGTCGGGCAAGGTCCTCGCTTCGGTGGTGCCTCCCACCGTGGGCCAGGGCTATCCGCAGATGATCCTGCCCGACCATGAGGTGACCCGGGTGACGCTGGTGTCGCGTGATGTGGTCCACGGCTTCTACATCCCGGCGTTCGATTACAGCGAGTACGCCCAGCCCGGCTTGTTGAACAAGTTCGACTTCACCCCCACCCGCGACGGCGTGTTCGACGGCAAGTGCGCCCAGTACTGCGGCCTGCGCCACGCCCAGATGCTGTTCACCGTCCGCATCATGAGCTCCTCGAACTTCCACACGTGGTTGTCGAGCCAAGAGGCAAAGGTGTCAACATGACCATCCTCGACGAGCGCCCCCAGGTCGCTCACCAACCCCCCGAGCACGAGCATGAGCCGTCGGGGGTCTACAAGTGGCTGACCAGCACCGACCATAAGGTCATTGGCAAGAGCTACCTGATCACCTCGGTTCTGTTCTTCCTCATGGCCGGGATCATGGCCCTGTTCTTCCGGGTGCAGCTGACCTCGCCCAACAACACGTTCCTCAGCCAGTCCACCTACAACGAGCTGTTCACCATGCACGGCAGCATGATGATGTACCTGTTTGCCGGGCCTTTTGCATTCGGTGGCTTCGCCAATGCCATAGTCCCCCTCCAGGTGGGGGCGCCGGACATGGCCTTCCCCCGGCTCAATGCCCTGTCCTACTGGATATACGCGGCGGGTGGGTTCATCATGCTCACCGGGTTCCTCACCGCCGGGGGAGCGGCGGACTTCGGCTGGGTGGCCTATGCGCCCCTGTCCAATGCGGTGAACTCGCCGGGGGCAGGTGCCGATCTCTGGATCATCGCCTTGGTCCTGACCGGGTTCTCGGCCATCTTCACCGGCATCAACATCATCACCACCGTGTTCTACCTGCGGGCTCCGGGCATGACCATGTTCCGCATTCCCATCTTCACCTGGAACATGGTCGTCACCGGGATGCTCATCCTGATCGCCTTTCCGGTCCTTACCAGCGCCCTGATCATGCTGTTCGCCGACCGCCATCTGGGGACCCACATCTTCGAGGTCTCGGGCGGGGGGGTCCCGGTGCTGTGGCAGCACCTCTTCTGGTTCTTCGGGCACCCGGAGGTCTACATCCTGGCCTTGCCCTACTTCGGGATCGTCACCGAGATCTTCCCGGTGTTCTCCCGCAAGCCGGTGTTCGGTTACAAGGGCCTGTTCTTCGCCACCCTGCTCATTGCCGGACTGTCCACTGGCGTCTGGGCCCACCACATGTTCACCACCGGGGCAGTGCTGCTGCCCTTCTTCAGCGGGATGTCCTTCCTGATCGCGGTGCCCACCGGGATCAAGTACTTCGCCTGGATAGGCACCATGTGGCGGGGCCAGATCACCTTCGAGACGCCCATGCTGTTCGCAGTGGGCTTCCTGGTGGTGTTCCTGGCCGGAGGCCTCACCGGGGTGCTGCTGGCTGCACCACCCATCGACTTCTTCACCCACGACACCTACTTCGTGGTGGCCCACTTCCACCAGGTGCTCTTCGGCACCGCCATCTTCGCCGGGTTCGGCGGGGCCTACTACTGGTATCCCAAGATCACCGGTCGCATGATGCGCCCCGGGCTGGGCAAGGCCCACTTCTGGATCCTGTTCTGCGGTTTCTGGATCCAGACCGTGCCCCAGTACATCCTGGGCCTGGAGGGCATGCCCCGGCGCATCCCCACCTACGCCAGGAACCCGGAGTGGGCCCTCAACAACCGGATCTCGACCATTGGGGCGTTCATGATCGGGCTCTCTTTCGTGTTCTTCCTGGTCAACCTATGGGTGTCGTGGCGTAAGCCGGTGCTGGCGGGGGACAACCCCTGGGTCTACGGCCAGGCCCTGGAGTGGGCCACCTCCTCCCCGGCTCCCCACCACAACTTCCACTCCCTCCCACCGATACGTTCGGAACGGCCGACCTGGGACATGAACTTCGGGGAGCCTGCGCCAGGGTCAAGCATCGAAGGTTCGACCGGAGTCACCGTCAAATGACCACACTGCTCCGCAGGGGTAGCGGCCGCGGCAGCGAAACGGTCGCCCGGCTATGAAGATCGAGGGCTATGTGATGTTGTCCGTCGCCGCCTTCTTTGGCGCGGTCCTGGCCCTGTACTGGTTCACCTCCTACGAGGATGCCGGCGCCCTGATGCTGCTGGCCACCGCCGCCCTGGGTTCCCTGATCGGCGGCTATCTGTACTGGTGGTCCAGGCGCATGGCCCCCCGGCCGGAGGACCGTCCAGATGCCAATATGGCGGAGGGGGCGGGTAATATCGGCTCGTTCCCGGATACGAGCATCTGGCCGTTCACACTGGGGATCGGCCTGGCCGGTGTGGGGCTGGGCTGGGTGTTCGGAGCGTGGTTGGCGGTGATGGGGGGAGGCATGGTGCTGACCGCCTTCGTCGGCGTCATCGTCGAGAGTCGCCGAGGTGGCGTGGTCTAGGCCGTCTCTGACAGGTGTGTGGCTCGTTACCGGTGCGTGGCTCGATCAGCCAGGCTCGATTCGCTCGCCCCGCTCGGTCGCCCTGGCTTGGCGACCCTCTCTGTATCGCCGGGCCACCCACACCGTAGCGGGCAGAAAGACCCAGACCATGGCCACTGCCACGATCCTGCCTGGGTCCACCCTCAGCGCTGAGAGGGCGACGGGGATAGCGAAGATACCCACCAGCACCCACACCAGGGCCAGGCGGGACAGTCCAATGGGAAACGAGATCGTCTCGGCCCGATCCCCTCGGTTATGCCCGGGCCGACGGTTTGGCGGCATCATCACCTGATCGTATTACCTGTCGCCATCCGCCACCGGGCGGGCGGCGGCTGCCCCGAAGGTGCGGCCGCCGCCTCCCGGGATGTGCTACTCCTGACCGTTGAACTGGTGATCGACGTTCCCGGCCGGATCCTGGTGGCCACCAGGACCGTCTGAGCCCTGGGCGGAGCCGCTTTCCTGGCCCGACCCGTCAGGTGCCTCTGGGGCCCCCTTGGGCTCGGCTCCGGCGCCGACATCCGGCATATCCGCACTGGGCCCGTTGACCGCGTTGGGAGCGCTCGAGGGGCTCGATGCCGGGACGGTTGCCGCTGGCGGAGTGCTGCTGGCAGTGCTGGCATATGCCAGCCCCCCGCCCAGGCCAAAGACCGGAAGGGCGGTCAGGCATCCCATGACCAGCTTGCTCTTGATGTTCATTGCGGTTCTCCTTTGTTGGTTGGATGGTGCAGAGCCAGCTTGCGCCTCCCCTCGTGGGATCGTGGTGTGGTCTGGATGTGGTGGCTCACATCTTCTGGCCCATGTCCTCGGCCATCGTGTCGGCCCCTGGCGGGCAGGTGAATGCGAACCGACGCGCCGCCCTCGGTACGGTTGTCAGCCGTCACTCGTCCTCCATGGGCCTCGACCAGGGCCCGGACAATGGCCAGGCCCAAACCGGCGCCTCCGTGGACTCGGCCTCGGTGGTCGTCGGGACGCTGGAAGCGCTCGAAGGCATGGGCCATGAACTCGGGCGGGAAGCCAGGTCCGGAGTCGAGCACCTCCACTTCCAGGGCACCATTGGCGGCCGTCAGACGCAGCTCCACCACCGAGCCCGGTGGGGCAAATCTGAGGGCATTGTCGACCAGGTTGTCGACCATCTGGCGCAGGCGGACGCTATCCACCCGGGCCGTGAGGTGGTCCACAACGCTGAGACGCAGCTCTACCCGCAGGGCTTCGGCTCGGGGGCCGAAGGCCTCGACGGAGCGCCTGAGCACGGTCGGCACGTCAACCGGCGCCAACTCCACCGAGAGGACGTTCTCGTCGTCACGGGCCAGGATGAGGAGGTCCTCGGCCAGCCTCACCAGTCGTCCCGTCTCTTCGTTGGCCCGATCCAAGGCGATGACCAGCTCGGAGTGGGACCGCCCCGGACGCCCAGCCAACTCCAGCTCTGCGCTGAGGATGGCCAGTGGCGTCCGCAGCTCATGGCTGGCCGACGCCACGAAGCCCCGCTGGCGGTTGAGGGCGCCCTGCAGCCGGGCCAGCAGACGGTTGAGGGTATGGGCCAGGGAGGCAATCTCGTCCCTGGTGGCCGGGACGGCCAGGGCCACGGCCTGATCGCGCTCGGATATGTCGTCTGCCTCCCGACGCATTCGTTCGACCGGAGCCAGGGCCGCGCCGGCCAAGGCCCATGCCCCCAGGCCGGCGAGCAGCACGGCAAGGGGACCGCCCACCACCAGGGCACCGATCACGCGGTGGACCGCCTGGCTGACGGTGTCGAGTGATGCGCCGGTCATGACGACTACACCGGATCGGCCCTGGACCGGCACCCCGAAGAGGAGGACGGCACCCTCGCCATGGGGGAGACGGCTCTGCACCAGGAGGCTGTGCCGCCTGGCCTGCGCGAGCTGGGAGGGGGTGAGGAGGGACCTGGCAGCCCCTCCTCCAGAAGAATCGACCACGCTGCCGTGGGCGTCCACCACCTGGGTGATGGGTTGGTCTGGGCCGGCGCCGGGAGAAGCCGGCAGCTGGCCTGAGTCTTGGAAGTTGAGCCCTCCACCCGGATCAGGCAGAGCCTGGGACACGTCGGCCGCCCGGACCCGGAGTGTCGCGGCCACCGAGGACCGCAGGCCAGCCGACAGCTCGTGGACCAGGACTGCGCCGAAGACGCTGAGCAGCACGGCGGTGCCAGCGGCAAACAACAGAGCCAGGCGAACCCTGATGGGCACTCTCAGCCTCGGTCGTCGCGCAGGCGGTACCCAACTCCGCGGACCGTCTCCAGGTCACTGCGATGGAACGGCCGATCCAGCTTCCTGCGCAGGTAAGCCACGTACTGATCGACGACATTCGATGTCCCGTCGTAGGCGAAGTCCCAGACCTGGTCGATGATCCGCGTACGAGTGAGGACACTGCCGGGATTGCGGAGGAACATCTCGAGAAGTGCGAACTCCTTGGCCGACAGGCCCAGCTCCACGTCTCCCCGCCAGGCTTGATGGCGGACGGGATCCAACCGCAGGTCGCCCACGGAGATGACCACCGGTCGCTGGCTCTGGCCGCGACGAATGAGGGCCCGGACCCGCGCCGACAGCTCGGCAAAGCTGAATGGCTTGGCGAGATAGTCATCGGCCCCCGCGTCAAGTCCCTCCACCCGGTCGCCAATCTCGTTACGGGCGGTCAGCATCACAACCGGGGCCCATTGACCGGCGGCCCGGAGCCGGCGGCACACCTCGCAGCCGTCAAAGCCGGGCAGCATGACGTCGAGGATGATCGCCGAGTACTCGTTGGTGGTTCCCATCCAGACCGCTTCTGGCCCATCCCCGACGACGTCGACTGCGTGACCGTCCTCTTGCAGTCCTCGTTTGAGAAGGGCAGCCATTCGGGTGTCGTCTTCAACCACCATCAGGCGCACGGGACGCGAGGATATGGATCGCACCTGTGAAGACGATGTGAAGCGGCTGATGGACCAGAGGCTGATGGGCCAGAGACAACCTTGGCGCGGGCTTTGAGCCCCGCTGGCTGGCCCTGTCCCGCACCCTACGCTGGCCAGGTGCCAGGCCACACCCACCAGCGATGCGCGGTAGGCTTCCCCCGGTCGGCCGACACCTTCCAATGCCCGTGCCACGGCGCCGTGTTCAGCGCCCAGACCGGTCAGGCCCTCCAGAGACCCGCCACCCGGCCGTTGGGTTCCGTCGCCGTCCAGGAGGGCGTCGACGGCAGCCTTTACGTGAACAATTGAGCCTGAGTCAGCCGCCCGGCCCGCCCCGCACTGTGCCACCGGTCCGCACGGTAGGCGCTCGGCGCGGCAGTCTCCGGCCCGCGCCGCCGGGCGCCCACCGCGGTCGACGCCCACCCCCTGAAGCCCTGGTCCGGCGGTGGGCCATGGTGCTGTGCGTACCGGCAGTGCTGGTGGCGCTCTTGCTGATCGTCAACCGGGGGGGCAGCCCTGGATCAAGCGCTCCAGCCAAGAGCGGGGGACCGTCCCACCCCGCCGCGGTGACCCCTGGCGTGGCGGCTACCCCCACGGCCGGCCTGGCCGGTATGCCGCCCGTTCTCGACCCCGCCAACATCTACTCGACTGACGCCCCGGCCAACCTCAGTCCGGCGGTTCTGGGCGATCGGCCGCTCATCTATGTGCCCAACGGCGTGAGCAATACGGTGACCGAGATCGACCCAACCACCAACCGCGTGGTGCGGCAATTCCCTGTCGGGGCCCTACCCCAACACATCGTGCCGTCCTGGGATCTCAAGACCCTCTGGGTCACGAACGACAAGGGCAACAGCCTCACCCCAATAGATCCCAAGACCGGGCTGCCCGGGCCACCGGTGCCGGTCGAAGACCCCTACAACATGTACTTCACTCCCAACGGCCGCTACGCCATAGTGGTGGCCGAGGAGCTCAAGCGGCTGGACTTTCGAGATCCTCACACCATGGCCCTGATTCACTCGTTGCCGGTGCCGTGCGCCGGGGTGGACCACATGGACTTCTCCGCCGACGGGAGGTACCTGCTGGCCAGTTGCGAGTTCGGCGCCAGCGTGCTCAAGGTGGACGTGGCCAGTCAGTCCGTAGTGGGAACCATTGCCCTGCCCAGACGGTCGATGCCCCAGGATGTCAAGCTCTCGCCCGATGGCAAGGTCTTCTATGTGGCCGACATGATCCACAACGGCGTATGGGAGTTGGACGGCGACACCATGAAGGTGCTCGGCTTCCTGCCCACCGGCAAGGGGGCCCATGGCCTGTATGTGAGCCGGGATGCCAAGCAGCTCTACGTCTCGGATCGGGGCGAGGGGGCGGTGTCGGTGGTCGACCTGGCCACCCGTCAGGTGGTGGCCACCTGGCGGTTGCCGGGCGGCGGTAGCCCGGACATGGGCAACGTGTCGACCGACGGCAAGGTGCTGTGGCTGACAGGTCGCTACAACTCCGAGGTCTACGCCATCGACACCACCACCGGGAAGCTGTTGGCCCGAATACCGGTCGGCCAGGGCCCGCACGGGCTGGACGTCTGGCCCCAGCCCGGTCGGTACTCGCTCGGCCACACTGGGATCATGCGGTGATGGACCATGCCACCCCGTCTCGGGCGCCGCGTGCCCCAACGGGAGCGACGGCCACCGGTTGGGCACTGTTGCCGCTGCGGTTGTTCCTGGGCATCACCTTCGTCTTTGCCGGCGTACAAAAGCTGGCTGATCCCCGCTTCCTGCGGGCGTCGTACCCCGGCTCCATCCAGGCCCAGTTGCACGCGGCCGCCTCCGCCAGTCCCCTCCGGCCGCTGCTGGACGGCGCCGGCCACGTCCCGGTGCTGGTCGGGGTGCTGCTGGCCCTAGGCGAGGTGGTGGTGGGTGCCGGTGCCCTCCTCGGGCTGGGAGCTCGCCTGGCGGCCGTGGGGGGCATGGTCATCTCGGCGGCCCTGTTCCTCACCGTGAGCTTCCACGACAGCCCCTACTACCTCGGGTCGGACATCGTGTTCCTGTTCGCCTGGACACCGCTGGCCCTGGTCGGCACCGGCGGCGTCTGGTCCCTCGACGGCCACTGGAGCCGGCTGGCGGCCTGGCTCCCTCCCGGCCTGGGCCGCCGCCGGAGCCCGGACTGCGTCCCCAGCGCCGCCACCGCCCCCAGGTCAGCGCCGACGCCGACCACCGGGCCCGCCGCCGCGCCATCGCCCGGCGCCCCTCTGGCCCCCGTCACCATCGGGCGGCGGGCCTTCCTCGGACGGGGCCGGGCCGTGGCCCTGGTTGGCGCGGCCGGGCTGCTGGCGGCCGGGCTGGCCGAGTGGGTGGGGGCGCGCCCGGGCCGGACGCCTCATCCCAAGGCCGGCCGGGCCATAGGGCGCGCCAGTGGGCTCGCACCGGGAGCGGCCGTGGCCTTCACCGACCCAGGCACCGGGGATCCGGCTTTCCTGGTGCAGCCGAACCCGGGCCAGCTGGTTGCCTTTGATGCCACCTGCCCGCACGCCCGATGCCCGGTGAGCTACGTCGCCGACTCACGCCAGTTCGTCTGCCCATGTCACGGTTCCCGCTTCGATGCCAGTACTGGCGCCGTACTTACCGGGCCAGCGACGGTGGGCCTCACTCGGATCGCCGTGGCCGAGTCTCCCGACGGCCAGATCTACGCCGGCGGCCCGGTGCCCGGCCGATGAGATTTGCCAAACGAATCAGCCCAATCGCCCTCGCCACGTTATCTATCGCCCTGCTGGCCAGCGCCTGTACCTCGGCGTCGAGCCATGCCACCTCCCCAGCGGTGACCAGCCGACCCAACGCCAGCCAGCCCAACGCCGGCCAGCCCAACGCGCCCACCTCGTTCCGGACCAGCCTGGCCCCGTTCCAATTGCCCGTACCGGTATCGCGCCCGGTGGTGGTGGCTGAGGGGACCAAGCTGGTATCCCTGGGCGGCCTCACCGCCGGGAACACGTCGTCGTCAGCCGTACTCCAGATCGATCCGGCCAGCGCCAGCATCAGCCAGGTGGGCCAGCTGGCCCAGGCCTCCCACGATGCCGGGGGGGCGTCCCTGGGCGGACGCCTGGTGGTCTTCGGAGGGGGCGCCGCTACCGTGCACGACACGGTGCAGGCATTCTCGTCGGGCAGCCCGGCGGCCCAGGTCGTGGGCCACCTCCCCCGACCCCGGGCCGACCTCTCGGTGGTCACCGACAATGGGCTTGCCTACATCGTGGGCGGCTACGACGGTACCAATGCCGACCCGGCGGTGCTGGCCACCAGCGACGGGACGACTCTTCGGACGGTGGCCCAGCTGCCCCATCCGGTGCGTTATGGGGCCGCCGCCGCCCTGGGGCGGTACATCTGGGTCTTCGGAGGGGTGGGCAACGGCGGCACCGACAACTACCCGGCCACCAGCTACATCCAGCGCATCGACACCCGCACCGGCCAGGCGACGGTGGCGGGCACCCTCCCCGTAGCCCTGAGCCACGCCGCCGCGGTGGTGGTTGACGGGACCGTGCTGGTGGCCGGCGGCCTGGTTGGGGGCCATGCCACCTCCACCCTCTGGCGCCTGGACCCCGCCACCGCCACGGTCGTGCCGGCCGGCTCGCTCCCCGAGGCGGTCTCCATGCCCGGAGCGGCGGCGGTTGGAGGGGTGGGCTACCTGGTGGGGGGGGAGAACAGCGCCGCCCTGCGCACGGTGGTAGAAGTGCGACCCGCCTGACACTGCTCCGCAGGGGCAATTGTTCAGCGAAATTGGGCAATGCCCTGGTCACCCACCTCGGCCACTTTCGCAAAACACTGCTCCGCAGGGGCAGCGGCAGAGGCTTTCTCTGCTCAGTAGGCGATGACCGAGCGGGCCACCTCGCCCGCTTTCATGGCGGCCAAGGCAGAGTTGACGTCCTCCAGGCCGATGGTGGCCGACACCAGCTCATCCAGCTTGAGCCGGCCTGAGCGGTAGAGGCCGATCAGGCGGGGCACGTCCCGGCGCACGTCGGAGGAGCCATACCAGCAGCCCTTGATGGTCTTCTCGGAGAGAACCACACCGAAGAAGGCCGGCTGGCTGACCATGGCGTCCATGGCCGGCACGCCCACCAGGATGGCCTGGCCGCCCCGGCGGGTCATGGTCAGGGTCTGGTCGATGGTGGCCTGCTGGCCGATGACCTCGAAGGCCACGTCCGCTCCCCTCTCGCCGGTCATCGACATCACCCGGCTCACCGGGTCGCCCTGCCTGGCGTCGAGGGTGGCGGTGGCGCCGAACTGAGTGGCCAGGGCCAGCTTGGAGTCGTTCACGTCGATGGCGATGACGTCGGTGGCCCCGGCCAGGCGGGCGCCCTGGATGACGTTGAGGCCCACCCCACCACAGCCCACCACCGCCACCGTGTCCCCCTCGGCGATGTCGGCGGTGTTGGTGGCCGCCCCGACCCCGGTGAGCACCGCACAACCGATGAGGGCGGCCAGCCGGAGATCAAAATCCTCGGGGATCCTCACCACCCCGATGGCCGGCACGACCGTCATCTCGGAGAAGGTCCCCGAACCGGCCATCTGGTGCAGGGCCGTGCCCCCCGAGGTCATGCGGGTGGTGCCGTCCAGCAGGCCGCCGCTGGCCATGGCCGACCGGGCCACGTCACACAGCTGGGGCTGGCCCCGCCCGCACCAGTAGCACTTGCCGCACTGGGCCACCCAGGAGATGACCACGTGATCGCCGGGGGCCAGGTCGACGACGTCGGGGCCGACTGACTCGATCACGCCCGCCCCCTCGTGGCCGAGCACCATGGGCACGGCTGCCAGCATGGTGCCGTCCTGCATGGACAGGTCGGAGTGGCACACTCCTGAGGCGGTCATTCGGACCCTGACCTCGCCCGTGCGGGGCGCCTCCACCTCCACGTCGTGGCGGATCTCGAGGGGTCGACCTACCTCGGCCAGGACAGCGGCGGTGGCCCTCAGAGCGGCGGCAGTGGCCCTGGGCATGGCGCCATCCTCCCACTGGGTCACCAGGTTGACCAGCCGCAAGCCTCTGTCAGTCGGGCCAACGTGGCCGGCAGATCGGCCAGGGAGAAGTGCCGGCGGGCGACGCCGAGGTTGTGGGCGGCCAGCCTGGCCGCGGCCGGGCCAGCTGGTGGGTTGTGGTCCAGCCAGGAGGCGAGGGCGCCCGGCCGCCCCGCCGGGAACCAGCGAAATCCGAATGCCGCCAGCTCAGCCGCCACCGGATAGCTCCCAATGGCCAGCGGTCGGCCACAGATGGCGGCCTCCACCGCCGGGTTGCCGAAACCCTCCCAGGTGGAGGGCAGGACCACCACGTCGGCGGCCGCGTAGGCGCAGGACATCTCCTGGATGGGGTCTCGACGAACCGGACACCTGGCTTGGGCCACCAAGTTGGCCAGGATCGGGCCGTACCCCTCCTCGGCCGGTCCCGACAGCCAGTAGGTGGCGCCCAGGGCCGCGGCCAGGGCCAGGCCGGCGGGGACGTTCTTGCGGCCTATGGCGCGCGTGGGCTGGAGGACCAGGCGCTGGCCCGGATCCACCCCCAGGGTCCGGCGCACCGTTTGGGCGGTGGCTGGGCTGACTGGGGGCGGGCTGGTGTCGAAGCGGTTTCGTACTGTCGTAGCCCGGATCCCCCAGGTCGCCAGCTGACGCCGGCTCAGGTCGTTGACTGTCACGTGGGTCCACGCCCGATCGGTGGGAGGGGGGCCCAGATGAGCCAGCTGAGCTCGCTGCCAGGACAGGTCGTGGTGGCGGAGAATGGCTGGACGGCCCCTCAGAGCGCCGGCCACCACCGCCGAGGCGGGCGGATTGAGGGGCAGGGAGCACAGGTTCTCCACCACCACCAGGTCGGCGGGAGCGAGAGCGTCGGTGACCTCACCTGCGGTCGGAGCCTCACCTGCGGTCGGAGCCTCGCCGGCGCTGGGCGCCTCGGTGGCGGGAATGGCCAGGCCGGGAAGGAGCACGTCCGCCTGGCCAGTGCCGGCGACCGTGAAGGTGTCGAAGCCCAGGACGACGAGGGCTCCCAGCCACTTGGACGCTTCCACGGATACGCCGTCGGCACCTCCCAGGCGAAACGAGATCACGGCGGCGGTGGGTATGGGCGGAGGCTACCGTCGGACGATGGCCAAGCGCGCTCTGATCACCGGCATCACCGGACAGGACGGTTCCTACCTGGCGGAGTTCCTCCTCGGACAGGACTACGAGGTGGTGGGGATGATCCGGCGCAGCAGCACGCTCAATTTCGAGCGCATCGCCCACATACAGGACCGCCTCACCCTGGTGGCCGGGGATCTGCTCGATGAGGTGTCGATGATCAACCTGTTGCGGGAGCAACGGCCCCAGGAGGTCTACAACCTGGCCGCCCAGTCGTTCGTGCAGACGTCGTGGGGTCAGCCGGTGCTCACCGGCGAGACGACCGCCCTGGGCGTCACTCGGATGCTCGACGCCATCCGCATCGTGGATCCCGAGGTCCGCTTCTACCAGGCCAGCTCCAGCGAGATGTTCGGCAAGGTCCAGGAGGTCCCCCAGCGGGAGACCACCTCGTTCTACCCTCGCAGCCCCTATGGCGTGGCCAAGCTGTATGGCCACTGGATCACCGTCAACTACCGCGAGAGCTACGGCCTGCACGCCTCATCGGGAATCCTGTTCAACCACGAGAGCCCTCGGCGAGGCCTGGAGTTCGTAACCCGCAAGGTCACTTACGCAGTGGCCCGGATCCGGGCCGGCCTGGAGCGGACCCTGGCGTTGGGGAACCTGGATGCCCAGCGGGACTGGGGTTATGCGCCTGACTATGTCCGGGCCATGTGGCTGATGCTGTCTCAGGATCAGCCCGGCGACTACGTGGTGGCAACCGGCGAGACTCACTCGGTGCGCGACCTTTGCCAGTTGGCCTTCGCCTGTGCCGGGCTCGAGTACCGCGATCACGTGGTGGTGGACGAGCGCTTCATCCGACCGGCTGAGGTCGACCTGCTGGTGGGGGATGCCTCCAAGGCGGTGGCCACCCTCGGATGGCAGAGGGAGATCGACTTCCCGGGGTTGGTGGCCGCCATGGTGGAGTCCGACATCAAGCTGGTCGAGCACCAGCAGCGATAGTGCGCCCGGCCTTCCCCGGCACCCTGGCTGGCCGGCCGGCGCTCAGTACTGGGCTGGTAGCAGGGGGCTCAGGGCCCTGAAGAAGAAGAAGAGCACGGCCAGGAATGGCAGCGCCCCCACTGCGTAGGCGGCAGCCCGGTGGAGGCGGCTGTATCGGTTCCTGGCCACCAGCCAGGCCAGCAGGCCAACCGCGGTGAGACCGAGGCCCCAGCCCACCACTGGGAGCAACGGCCCCTGCCGCGCGACCAGGGTGGGACCTGACAGGCCGGCGGACGCCAATGCCGTCCGGTGGGCCGCCACCGCGGTCGGCGGCGGGGCCGGAGCCGGGCGGCTGACCATGGTGGCCACCACCACCATGCGTTGAGAGGCGCTGAAGCGGGGATTGCAGGTGGTCAGGGTGAGCTCATTGCCCGTCGAGGGATTGAGCACCGCCACGTCGGAAGGGTCGACGATCGTGGTGTTGGCCACGTCGTACTCGAAATTGCCCTGGGGGGTGGTGACGTAGATCGGGTCGCCGGGGTTCAGCTCGTTGAGCCGGTAGAAAGGCGCCGCATAGGTGGTGCGGTGGCCGGCCACCGCCGCGTTGCCGGGCTGGCCGAGCAGGGCGGTGTTGGGGTAGTGCCCTGGGCCCGCCTTCAGCTGGGCCTCCCCGACCCCTTCGACCACCACCTTGTCCAGGCCGATCTTGGGGATGCGCATGGACGCCACTGGGTCGCCGACGCCAGGCGGCGGACCGGGGAGGACAGGTGCTGGTTGGTCGGCGCCCGGCAGAGTGCTCGACGGGCTGGCGGGCACAGTCGTCGCCGGATGGGCGTTGAGCTGGTGGCTGAACGTCTGGCGCAGAGCCGTCTGACTGTTGACCTCGGCCAGGTTGGTCCCGAACAGCTGATACACGACGAACAGCAACAACAACAGGCCGGAACCGATCAGGCTCCGCCCCGTGCCCCCGAGGAGCCGCCTGCTCAGGCTGGTGGGCCGCCGGCGCCTCGGAGCCGTCGGCCGCCGGCGGTGGCGACCCTGCCGCTTGGAATTCTGAGCCTCGGGGCTTCTACGATGGACCAACGCCATGGCCGCAGCCATCCACTTCCGCAATGCCGTCGCCCTGTCCGGGCGGTTCCCCGCGCTGTCCGGCGTCGATGTGGAAGTCGATCCGGGTGAGGTGGTCCTGGTCGAGGGACCCAATGGCGCCGGCAAGACCAGCTTGCTGCGGGCCTGTGCCGGGCTGCTGGCCGTGGTGGACGGCGAGGCCGAGGTGCTGGGCCACAACCTGCGCAGCGACCGGCGGTCGATTCGGCGCAAGGTTGGCATGCTGGGCCACGCTAGCTTCCTCTATGACGATCTCAGCGTCATCGAGAATCTGGTATTCGCCCTCCGAGCGGCGCGGCTGCCCGTTGGTGGTCTGAGGCCGGTCATGGATCGACTTGGCCTGGGCGGCCGCTTGGCCGATACCAGGGTGGGGTCTTTGTCGGCTGGTCAACGCCGACGGGTGGCGTTGGCTGTGCTGGTCGCTCGGGCGCCAGTCCTGTGGCTGCTCGATGAGCCCCACGCCGGCCTGGACGAGTCGGGGCGGGACATCCTCGACGAATTGGTGCACGAGGCGGTCGACGGGGGCGCCACCGTGATGCTGGCCTCTCATGAGCCGGACCGGGCCGGGGCCCTGGCTCACCGGGTGGTGAGGATGGCCGGAGGGTGCGTAGTCGGCCTCTCGGTCCCCGGCCCACGTCTTGCGGTCCCCGGCCCACGTCTGGGGCAAGTCCATGTGGCGTGACGCCCTGGTGGTGGCGGGCAAGGACCTGCGGGTGGAGGCCCGTTCCCGGGTGGCTACCAACCAGGTGGTCCCCTTCGCTCTGCTGGTCCTGGTCCTCTTCGCCTTCGCCCTCGGCCCGGACCGGCGTGTGCTCTCTCAGGCGGCGGCCGGACTGTTGTGGGTGGCGGTGCTGTTCTCCGCCGTCCTGGCCGTGCAGCGCAGCTTCGCCCTGGAGGCCGCCGACTCGGCGAGGGACGGCCTTCGCCTCTCCGGGCTCGATCCCGCCGGCATCTTCCTCGGCAAGGCAGGGGCGGTGGCGGCCCAGTTGCTGGTCCTGGAGGTCATCCTGGCTGGGGCGGCCGTGGTGCTCTACGATGCCCATCTCCATGGTGGCCTGATGTTGGTGGCCACCTGCCTGGCCGCCACCGTGGGCCTGGCCGCGGCCGGTACGGTCTATGCGGCCATGGCCGCCGGTCTGAGAGTTCGCGAGACCCTGCTGCCGCTGCTGTTGATGCCGGTCGTGGCCCCCGTCCTGCTGGCTGCCACCAAGGCCTGGCAGGCCGGTCTGGCCGGAGTCCCGGCTAAGGGTGAGCCCTGGCTGCAGCTGCTGGCCGTGTTCGCCGTCGTCTACGTGACCTTGGGCCTGCTCACCTTTGGCGCCCTGTTGGAGGAGTCGTGACCACTACCACGCCCACCACCGGTCGCACCGCTGCCGATCAGGAGCTCATCCGGGCCGGGACGGTCGATCCATCATCCCATCAGACCCAGCTGGGGCCTTCGAGGCGAGGCCCCGGCAGGCGAGGCTCTGGGTCGAGGACCTGGCGATCCTGGGTCCCCCCGTCGCTGGGCCTGGCCGCCCTGGTCTCCCTGGCTGGCACCGTGGTGCTGGGATTGTGGCTCACACCCCCCGACGTGTTCCAGGGCAACCTGGTGCGCCTTATCTATGTTCACCCGCCGGTTGCCTGGGTGGCCTACCTGGCCTTCGGCGTCACCACCCTGGCCAGCCTGGCCTACCTCTGGCCCCGGACGAGGGATCCGCGCTGGGACCACCTGGCTGGGGCATCGGCTGAGATCGGTGTCGTCTTCTCCGTGCTCACCCTGGCCACCGGCTCGATCTGGGGACGGCCGACGTGGGGCGTTTGGTGGACCTGGGACGCCCGGCTCACCACCACCGCCATCCTGGCGGTGCTCTACCTCGGCTATCTGGCCCTGCGGCGGCTGCCCGCCGACGGCGGTACTGGAGCTCGACGCTGTGCGGTAGCCGCCCTGCTGGCCTTTGCCGACGTGCCCATCAGCTACCTGTCCGTGTACTGGTGGAACACCCTGCACCAGACCGGCACTGTCCTCAATCCCCAGGGCCAGACGCACATTCACGGGTCGATGGCCTGGACCATGCTCCTGGGCTTCTGTGGGTTCACGCTGCTCTACTCCTGGCTCCTCCTCCATCGTTACCGGGTGGAGGCAGCCGGGGCGGCGGTAGGTGACCGCAACCTGGAGCTGGCCCTGGCTGAGCGTCGGGCGGAGGCCGTCACCCCGTGAGCGGCTATGTGGATGCCGGCTACAGCCTGGTGGGGGTCGTCCTGGCTGGCTATTCCCTGCGGGTAGTCCTTCGCAGTCGGGCGTTGGCGTCCGAGCTGCCGGCCCAACCCAACCGGGACGCCGAGGCAATGTCAGCCCAGGCAATGTCAGCCGAGGCAATGCCGGCGGACGAGCGCCAGGTGAGCTCGTGATCGACCAGTCAGTGGATCTCACCACTGAGACCAGCCGTGCCCCCCAACGCCCGGGTGGGACCGGAGGGGGGGGACGACGGCGGCTGTGGCTGGCCGGGTTGGTGATCGTGGGCGCCCTCGCTTTTCTGATGGTGAAGGGCCTGGGCAGCTCGCTTGTCTACTTCAAGACCGCGGACCAGGCGGTGGCCGCCCGGGGTCAGCTGGGCACCACTGCCTTTCAGATCGAGGGGGTCGTGGTTCCTGGCACCGTCCATCCCACCGCGGTTGGGGTCGACTTCGTCATCGCCAACCGGGGGGTGAAGGTACCGGTCACCAACCAGGGATCACCCCCCCAGCTCTTCCAACCCAACGTCCCCGTAGTCCTGGTTGGTCATTTCGAGGGCCCGGGCAATCACTACCTGAGTGACCAGATCATGGTCAAGCACTCAGCCAACTACGTGGCCCAGCATCCTGGGCGGGTAACCGCGCCCGACGGTTCGCTGCGTTGAACGGGGCGGTTGGGCGCAGTGCCGTTCTACTCGGCTTCGTGGCGGCCCTGGTTGGTGTGGCTGTCATAGGTATCGGCCTCGGCAGGCGTCGCTCCGAGGCCCTGCGCCAGGGCCCGATCTATGCCGGCCTGGTCCTCCTGGGCGCGCTGGTGGCGACCGGGGCCATGGAGCACGCCTTCTTGACCCACGACTTCTCCCTTCGCTTCGTGGCCGACAACAACAGCCGCGAGACGCCGCTGCTGTTCACCATCACCGGGATGTGGTCGGCCCTGGAAGGATCGATCCTGCTCTGGGCGCTGATCCTGGCTGGCTACATGGCCCTGATGGTCTGGCATTTTCGGCGTCGGGTCACGGACCAGCTGGTGGCGTGGGCCACCCTGGTGACGTTGTCCGTGTCGGCCTTCTTCTTCGGGCTGATGCTGGGCCCGGCCAACCCATTTCGAGCCGTCGGGGGGCTGGTCCCGGCGGACGGGACGGGCCCCAACCCGCTGCTCCAGGATCACCCCCTGGTGGCCTTCCATCCGCCTCTGCTTTACCTGGGCATGGTCGGTTTCACCATTCCCTTCGCCCTGGCCATCGCCGGGCTGGCGACCGGGCGCCTGGGTGACGCCTGGCTGGTCGAGGCCAGGCGCTGGACGTTGTTTGCCTGGGGATTCCTCACCGCCGGGCTGGTGCTTGGCGCGTGGTGGTCCTACCAGGTGCTCGGTTGGGGTGGCTTCTGGGCCTGGGACCCGGTGGAGAATGCCGCCCTGTTGCCCTGGCTGTGCGGGACGGCATATCTGCATTCGGCCATGAGCCAAGACCGCCAGGGCTTGTTGCGGGTGTGGAACCTGGCCCTGTTGGTGGCCACCTTCAGCCTCACCATCCTCGGGACCTTTCTCACCCGATCGGGAGTGCTGGAGTCGGTCCACTCCTTCTCCAACGGAACGGTGGGCCCGGTGATCCTGGGCTTCTTCGCGGCCGTGGTGGCCGCGGGCGTGGGCCTGATTGGTTGGCGAGGTGACCGCCTACGGGGCCACGGGCGAATCGACGCGCCGATCTCCCGCCAGGCGGCCTTCCTGGCCAACAACGTGCTGTTCTCCGCCTTTGCCTTCGTGGTGCTGTTGGGCACCGTCTTCCCGTTGCTGGCCGAGGCGGTCAA
The DNA here is from genome assembly GCA_003244275.1 of Acidimicrobiales bacterium. Taxonomy (GTDB): domain Bacteria; phylum Actinomycetota; class Acidimicrobiia; order Acidimicrobiales; family QHCF01; genus QHCF01. The sequence goes on along the minus strand of QHCF01000133.1, from coordinate 1,802 downwards.
TGGCAAGAAGATCACGGTGGGACGGCCCTACTTCGACACCATGACGACGCCGCTCGGGCTGGCCCTGCTCTTTCTCATGGCAGTGGCGCCGGCCCTGCCCTGGCACGGCGCCTCCGGTCAGCTACTGAGGGCGCGTCTGGTCTGGCCGGCCTGGGCCGCCACCCTGACCGTGCTGGGCTGCGTGGCGTCCGGGTTGCGGGGGCTGGCCACCCTGGCCGCCTTCGGACTGGGGGCCTTCGCCGGGACCGGCGCTCTGCGCCAGTTGGTGGTGTCCAATCACCTGGCCCGGCGCCGAGGGGAGAAGGTGTGGCAGCGCCTGGGCGACAGGGCCAACGGTGGCATGGTGGTCCATCTGGGCGTGGTGGTCATCGCCGTGGCGTTGGCGGCCAGCATGTCGTACGGTCAACGGGGTCAATTTCGACTTGGTCTGGGGAGGTCGGTCTCCTTCGCCGGTCACACGGTCACCTACCTGGGTACCCACACCGCGGTCCAGCCCAGTCGATCATCGCTGGTAGCCAATCTGCGCATAGATGGCGGCGCGACGTATCACCCAGCCATCAGCCAGTTCGGTGCCGACACCCAGGGGATCGGCACCCCGTCGGTGGACAGCGGTCTGACCGGCGACGTGTATGTCACCTTGATCGACGGCCCGCAGTCGGGCAGTGGCCCGGCAACCATCGGTGTGGTGGTGCAGCCGCTCGTCATGTGGCTGTGGATCGGAGGAGCAATCATGGCTCTGGGCACCCTCATGGCAGCCGTACCGGGCCGTCGCCGACGGCGCGAGGAGGCCGTGACGGCCAGGGCCCTCGTGCCGGCAGAGCCGGTCGTGCCTGCCAGCCCCGCCATCGCCATCGGCGAGGCGCCTTCGTTGCCCGAAGGGTCGCCACCCGGGGATCCTGTCGGCATCCAGCGGTGACCGGTCTGCGCACCCGGCACATGTTGTGGATCGCTCTCAGCGTGGCGGTGGTGGCGGCGGGTCTGGTGGGAGTGTTGGCTTCCCGGGGACCGGCCACCGCCTCTCCGGGGCCGTGCGCCCTCTGCGGAACGACTGCACCGCCCATCACCGGCTCATCGATTGACGGGGTCTCGATGAGCCCCTCGGGGCTGGGGGGCCGATTCGTGGTGGTGAGCTTCTTCGCCAGCTGGTGCGGCCCGTGCCGGCAGGAGGAGCCGCAGCTCGAGAGCTTCGCTCGGGAACACCAACCCCGAGGCGACGCCACCGTCCTGGGTGTGGTGTTCAATGACGACCCAGCCAACGTTGCCAGCCAATTGACCGCCAACCGGGCCTCGTGGCCGGCGGTGGCCGACCCTGGGGGCCGCATCGCCCTCGACTACGGGGTGGCCAACCCGGCTGAGACGTACCTGGTGGCACCGGACGGACTAGTGGTGGCCAAGTTCTTCGGACCGGTGCGGGAGAGCCAGCTCGACCAGGCGATGGTCAGTGCCCGAGCGGAGCGAGCCTGATGAGCCTGGCCAGGTGGTGGCGGTCCCGGCTGGCCTGGGCGGTGATGGCCGTGGCCCTGGTGGCGGCCTTGGCCATCGGAGCGACGTCGACTCCCGGTGCCGAGAGCTCGGCCCAGCGAGTCAATCAGTTGGCCAGCCAAATCCGCTGTCCTGGCTGCACGGACCTGTCGGCCGCCGAGTCGAGCGCACCATCGGCGGTGGCAGTCCGCCAATTCATCACCAACCAGGTCAAGGCCGGGCGCAGCGACAGGGCAATCGACTCTTTCCTGGTCAGCCGGTACGGGCCTGGCATCCTCCTGCGGCCGCCACCCGACGGGATAGGTGCCGCCCTCTGGTTG
>QHCF01000111.1 GCA_003244275.1 Acidimicrobiales bacterium | reverse complement strand
GCCTCCCGGCGGAAGCGCTCGACGAAATTGCGGTCGACGGACAGCTCGGGAAACAGCACCTTAAGGGCAACCGGGCGGTCGAGACGTAGGTCGCGAGCCAGGTAGACCTCAGCCATTCCGCCCCGAGCGATCTGGCCCGCCAGCTCGTAGCGCTCGTTGTACACGGATCGAGGTGCCTCAGTGGTCATGCCGGCCAAAGCCTACGCCACCGGTCCGGTCTGGCGACCGAGCCGTCATCGGCCCGTACCAAGGTTGCCGGTACCTGGTGTGCTGCCCCCGCCGGGGGGTGCGGTGGCGGTGCTGGGTGTGCTGCCTGTTCGGGGTGTGCTGCCTGTTCGGGGTGTGCTGCCTGTTCCGGGTGTGCTGCCGGTGTTAGGTGTGTTGCCGGTGTTAGGTGTGTTGCCGGTGTTCGGGGTGCCGGCAGTGCCGGGTGAGCTGCCTCCACGACCAGTTCCTGGGCCGCCGGTACCTGGGGTTCCGCCGGCTGGCGGAGCAACCGGAGAGCCGGCAGGAGGCGCCGAGGCCCCCGGCTTGGCCAGGGCGGCGGCCAACATGGCCCGGGCAATGGGCCCGGCCACCACCGAACCAGTCGGGTTGGACGGCAGACCGGGCTGGGGCTCGATCACGACGGCCACCGCCACGGTGGGCGCTCCCGCCGGAGCAAAGGCGACCAGCCAGGAGGTATTACTGGTGCTGGCACCCTCGGCGGTCCCCGTCTTGGCCGCCACCTGCACCCCGGGCAGCGCCACGTTGGTGGCCGTCCCTCCCTGGGTGACTCCGACCATCAGGTCCCTCACCATCCCGGCCGTCTGGGCCGAGGTGGCGTGCATCCACGTTCGGGGCTGCCAGGCCCGGACCATCTGGCCCTGACTGTCGCGGATCTGGGCCATGACGTGCGGGACCATGATGTTGCCGCCATTGGCGATGCCCGCCACCGTGAGGGCATTCTCGAGGGCGGTGGTGGTGACGTTCTGCTGGCCGAGGGCCGAATAGGCCAGTGCCGGCAGGTTTTGGTGAAAGGCTGAGGGCGGGGGGAAGTTGGAGGCGGCCACGGACGGCAGATCGAGTGGCGGGGTGTGGTCGTAACCGAAGGCGTTGGCCTCGCTGGCCAGATTCTGGGCCCCCAGGTCCAGTCCCACCTGAGCGAATCCGGTGTCGCAGGAGACCTTGAGCAGCTCGGGCAGCATTCCCCCGCAGGACTCCCCGGCGAAATTGTGCAGGGTCCGATTGGTCTCGGGCAGTACCAGCTGGGTCAAGATTGGGTACGACTTGCTGGCCAGAGCCGGGTCATGGTCGAAGACGCCAGCCGAGTCGACCACCTTGAAGGTCGATCCCGGAGGGTAAGCCCGCCGATAGGCCCGCGCCAGCAAGGGCTGTGAGGGATCTGCCAGGTAGGCGGCCCGGGCCTGGGTGACCATGGCCTGGTCGTGGGAGGCCAGGGCATTGGGGTCGTAGCTGGGGAAGCTGTACATGGCCAGCACCGAGCCATCCCTTGGGTCCATGGCAACTACCGCTCCCTTGAGGTGACCCATGCTGGTGGCCGCCTGTTGCTGCAGACGGTTGGAGATCGTGAGAGTCAGGTCCTCGGTCGTGGTCCGGGGGCGCAACAGATCGCTCAGGTGGCGAATGAGCAGTGTCTGGCCACTCAGGTCCTTGTCGTAGGTGGCCTCCACGCCATCGCTGCCGTAGGTCAGGGAGAAGAAGCCAGTGATGCCGGCAAACAGGGGCCCTTGCGGGTATTGACGCACCAGCTTGTAGGCGTCGTTGGAGGGGACAGAGCGAGCCACCACCACACCGTCAGCGGTCTGGATGACGCCCCGCGGACGGCTGAAGTCGGCGGTGATGTGCCGGCTGTTGCCTGGGGCGTTGGCCAGCTTGGCTGCCTGGAGCACCTGGATGTTGTTGAGCTGGAGGAACAGCACCCCGAACAACACGATCAGCACGAAGCCGATACGGCGGATCTGGCGATCCAAGGCTCAGGTCCCCCCGGCCGGGTGGAGGTAGGAGGTCGCGGAGGGCGCCCCTATAGCGGTGGTGGGAGGGGCGGGGGTCACGGCACCGGGCAAGCTGGCGGCCTCCCGAGCCAGGTTGGACACGTAGCGCTTGGCGGCCGCGAGGGACGGCTCCTGCTGGCCGTTGCGCAAGTCGTCGAGACGGGACGGGAGCACCGATGAGGTGGTCAGGCTGGTCTTATCGACCACGTGGGGTTTGAACCACAACAGGCCGCCAATCCGACCCTGGTATATGTCCACCCGGTTGCCGGACAGCCTCACGTAGTAGGAGTCGTTGGCGAACCAGGCCACCGCGGCGATGGCCCCTCCCAGCACGGCCAGCACCAGTACCACGAAGATCACCACCTTGACCGTGATGCGCCGGCGGATCTTGGGGGGGGTCGAGACTGGCTGTGCCGCGGCAGGTGGCGTTCGGGTCGGGACGCCCGGCGCACGGCTCTGGGCAGGCGCACGGCTCTGGGAGTGGGTGGGAGGCCGGTTGTCGTCCAGCACTGTGCCGGCCATCGTTCGCCCCGTTGCTCCAGCCGCCCTGACTGCCGGCATCGCCTGGGTCGACGGCAGCGCCTGGGTCAGCGCAGCTCCCGGCGCGCCACCAGCCACGGCCATTCGACCCCGCCCCGCTCCCCCCTTTGTGGGCGCCGAGTCATCGTCTTCGACCACGTCGACCACCACCACCGTCGTGTTGTCGCTACCTCCGTGGGCCCGGGCCAGCCGGACCAGCTCGCGGGCGGCCCGACCAGGATCTGGCTGACGCCCCATCACTGCGCCGATCTCCTTGTCGGTCACCTCGTTGCTGAGACCGTCACTGCACAACAGCACCCGGTCACCGACCACGGCCTCGATGGTCACGGTGTCCACGTCGACCTCCCGCTCGATCCCAATGGCGCGCGTAAGGATGTGCCGACGGGGATTGTGAGCTGCCTCGCGAGCGGTCATCTCTCCCCGCCGGACCAGTTCTTCGACCACGCTGTGGTCCAGTGTCAGCTGCATGAGTGAGCCGTCGTGGCGCAGATAGGCGCGCGAATCGCCCACATTGGCCACCGC
>QHCF01000091.1 GCA_003244275.1 Acidimicrobiales bacterium | reverse complement strand
GCTCAACCGCTGGGGCGTGGTATTCCGCGACCTGGCCGTCCACGACGGGCTGCGCCTGCCGTGGCGGGAGGTCCAATGGGCGCTGCGGCGGCTCGAAGACCGCGGCCTGGTGCGCGGCGGTCGTTTCGTGGCCGGTTTCAGCGGTGAGCAGTACGCCCTGCCGGCCGCGGTGGAGCAGCTGGCCCATGTGCGCAAGCTGGCGAGAGCCGGCGAACGAGTCACCGTCAATGCCACCGACCCCCTCAACCTCGTCGGCGTGGTGGTGCCCGGCGGCACCATCGCCTCGGTGCGCACCAACCATGTCACCTATGTCGACGGCATCCCCGAAACAGCACCCGACCCCAGCTACCTCTCGTCGCGGCTGCGGACATCGAGATTGTAGAACCTCGGTGGTCCGTCGCAGAGCGACCCCATCCGGGCGGACATCTCGGTTACCTCCGGTCGGTTGGAGTTCTCCATCGCCTCCTCATAGGAGTCGAACTCGAGGATCGACAGGTAGTACCCGGGGCGATCCCTGTCGGCCGTCAGCGCCGCTCGCCTCATCGCCATGGGCCCACCTTTAGCCCGCATCTCCTCGATCAGCGCGTCGATCTCGCCTATGCGCGACGTCTGGAACTCGATGATCTGAACGAATCCAGCCATGGTCATCCTCCTTGTCCGACCGTCCGGTCGCCACGACAGTAAGCCAACCAGCGCGTTCATGCCGGGTAGACGTCGACGTCGGTCGCCTTCACCGACGCCCAGACGGGGCCGCCGTCGTCCAGGGCGAGCTCGGAAACGGCCGCGGCGGTAACCTCAGCGATGAGCGGCACAGGCCCGTCCACGCGAACCCGGGCCCGGTCGCCGGCCGGGTGGAGTGCGGTAGCCTGGCCGGGCCACACGTTGCGGGCACTGCCTTCGGGTGGCCGGCGGTGAATGGTGACGGCGTTGGGCCGGAAGGCGATGAACGCAGGCCCGTTCAACGGTGTGCCCGTGGCCACCAGGCCACCCGAGTCGGTGCGGACCGTGGTATGACTCGCGACACCTCGGCGGAGGTTGAGGCCCACCATGGTGGCGACCCACGGTGTGCGGGGCCGAGCGGTTACCTCGGCCAGCGGCCCCGCCTGGGTGATACGTCCCTCCTCCACCACGACCAGGCGGTCGGCGAGGGCAGCCGCTTCGATGGGGTCGTGGGTGACGACGACACGGGCCCCCGGGTAGCTGCCCAGCTCCTGGCGCAACAGGCGGCGAAGCTCGGCCCGGGCAGACGCGTCGGCCGCGGCCAGGGGCTCGTCGAGGAGCAGGACGGCAGGCTCGATGGCCAGCGCCCGGGCCAGCGCAACTCGCTGCGCCTGGTCGCCCGACAGTTGGCGGGGACGGAGCTTCCCCGCCGCGGCCAAGCCGACGCGTTCCAACCACGACGCCGCGCTGGCCCGGGCCTGTGCCCGGGGCATGCCTCGGGCGCGCAGGCCGAACTCCACGTTCTCAAGTGCGGTGAGGTTGGGGAACAGGCGGTGATCCTGGAAGACCACACCGAGGTGGCGCCACTCAGGGGCGACGCGAACTCTGGTGACAGGGTCCTCGACCACGGTTCCGTCGATCACCACTTGGCCCCGGTCCACGGCCACGAGCCCGGCGAGGGCCCGCACTAGCGTCGTCTTGCCCGCCCCGTTGGGGCCGACGACGGCGACCGCGGTCTTGTGGTCCACATGGAGGTCGACGTCGAGATTCAGGCTGCCGAGGCTGAGGGCGATGGTGGCGTCGAGAGTCAACGGTTGCCGAGCCATCGACCGCGGAGGCCAACCAGGACGGCGAGGCAGACGGCGAGCAGCACCAGCGACAGGGCCAGGGCGGTCCCTTCGTGTCCCGATTCGATGTCGAGGTACACGAGCAACGGGGTGGTCTGGGTGGTGCCCGGGAAGTTGCCGGCGAAGGTGATGGTGGCCCCGAACTCCCCTAGCGCCCGGGCCCACACCAGGGCCGCGCCCGCGCCCAGGGCAGGGGCGACCGCCGGCAGAGTCACCCGGCGGAACCGGTAGGCCGCTGAGGCGCCCAGGGTGGCGGCAGCCTCCTCGGCTCGACGGTCGAGGGAACTGAAGGTCGCCNNAACGCCTCGGCCAAGATGGCTCCGCTGGTGTTGAAGGCGAACCTCCAGCCGGTGAGGTCGTACAGCAGGTGGCCAGCGAAGCCTTGCCGGCCGAAGGCATAGAGCAGTGCGATGCCGCCCACCACCGGTGGCAGCACCATCGGCAGAGTGACGAGCGCCCGCACCAAGGCCCGGCCCGCGAACCGCTTGCGAGCCAGCATCCAGGCCAGTGGCACGCCTAGAGTCGCCGACAGGGCCAGGGCGCCCAACGAGGTCTCCAACGACAGGCGCAGTGCCGCGAAGGCCTGGTGTTGGCTCAGATCGGAGCCCAGCGACGACCACGGGGCACGCTGGACGAGGGCGGCCAGGGGCAGCACAACCAGGGCCGCCGCTCCCACCACCAGACAGATAGGAGCCAGTCCCAGCGCGCCGCGGCCGGCAGAGCTGGTGCTAGTGCGGAGCGAGGAAACCGGTCGTCTCCAACGCCTTCTGCACCTCGCCCGACACCGCTGACTCCACGAAGGCTTGCGCCCCGGCCCGGTTCTTGGTGGCCTTCACCACCGCTATGGGATAAGCGATGTCGGGCTGCACGTCTTCGGGGATGGCGATGCCCGCCACCTTGGGGCCGGCCGCCACCACGTCGGTCACGTAGACCACGGTGGCGTCGGCTTCGCCCGACGTGACCTTGGCCAGGGCGGATTTCACGTCGGTCTCCAGCGATTTGGTGGTCACGGAGAGCTTCTGGGCGGCCAGGACCTGGCGGGTGTAGTCACCGGCGGGCACACCGGCGGCTTCCAGGACCACCGAAACGCCGGGCTTGGCCAGGTCCGCCAGCCCGGTGATGCCTTTCGGGTTGCCGGCCGCCACTGCGATCTCGAGTTTGTTGCGAGCGAAGGTGACAGGGCCCTCGACGAGGCCCGCGTCAACCAGTTTCTGCATGTTCTTGGTGTCAGCCGATGCGACCACATCGGCGGGGGCGCCCTGGATGATCTGCGAGGCGAGGGTGTTGGAACCGGCGAAGTTGTAGGCGAGCTTCAATC
>QHCF01000208.1 GCA_003244275.1 Acidimicrobiales bacterium | reverse complement strand
GGGCTGCCGGGGTCCTCGGGGCCGGCGACCAAGGTGGCGTTGGCTCCCTTGCGGGCGGTCGTGCCGATGGGGTGGATGGGGGGCAGGTACACCACGTCGAAGCCCATCTCGGCCATCCCGGCCAGGCGCTGGGCCGCCCCGGCCAGGCCTCCCTCGGACCGGGGGAACATCTCGTACCAACTGCCAAACAGGGCTCGGGGTCGATCCACCCACAGGGCCAGGTTGGCGGTGGCGGTCAGGTCGGGCGCCCCGTCAGGACCGCCCATGAGGGTGGCGATGCGGTGGTCGAAGGCCCGGGTGAGGCGAGCAGTCGGGTTCCCCGGCGCCCGCAGGGCCCGGGCGGCATCGGCCAACTGGCCCTGGGTTCCCCGATCGGCTCGCCGGGCCCTGTCCTCCAATAGCAGGGCGCCCTCCGCCAGCTCCATGTCGACCTCCTCGCCGGCCGCCAATTTGGCCGACACATCGTGGCGCCAGGTGGCCCATCGGTCGGTCCAGGCCTCGATGACCAAATGGTGCAGCCCAGTGGTGGACGGCCGGGCCGCTGCCTCCCAGCGGTCGTTGCCCACTTCGTGCAGGGCGGCGTCGGACCAGCCCGCCATCTGATTGGAGGCAGGCTGTCGGCCGAGGGCCGGGCCCCACCTGACCCGGGCGGCCAGGATGTCGTGGCCGTCTTTGAAGATGTCGGCTGAGACCCGCACGGCCTCGCCCGTGACTGCCTTGGTCGGGTAATCGCCGGTGGGGGTGCGGGGATGGACGTCGTCGATGACGATCCGACCGATCAATGGCTGCCCCTTCACTTGTCCACTCTGGCACATCCCAGGCTGTTGGCGACCGGGCCACCGTGTCGCCCACAGGTCCGGGCTCGGTCTACGATGCGCCACTCATGCGGGCACTACGCGCCTTTACCGTGAGGGTCCAGCTTCCACCGCCGCTGGCCCCCCTCCAGGAGCTGGCCACCAACCTCAGATGGTCGTGGGACGGGCGCACAAGGGACCTGTTTCGCTGGGTTGACCCGGACAGTTGGGAACGGTCGGCTCATGACCCGGTAGCACTGCTCAGCCTGGTTCATCCCGAACGCCTGGCGGTGCTGGCCGAAGACCCGGCGTTCCTGAGGTTCCTGAACGAGGTCCATGCCGACCTTCGTCGCTACCTGGAGGCCTCTCGATGGTTTCAGGGGCGCCGGGAGAGTCCGTTACGAGCGGTGGCCTATTTCTCGCCTGAGTTCGGCATAGCCGAGGCCCTGCCTCAGTACTCTGGCGGCCTGGGTGTGTTGGCGGGCGACCACCTCAAGGCGGCCAACAGCCTGGGACTGCCCCTGGTGGGTGTGGGCCTGCTCTACCGCCAGGGCTACTTCAGCCAGGAGCTCGGAGCTGACGGCTGGCAACAGGAGCGCTACCCGGCCCTGGACCCCCACGCCATGGCCATGGCCCCACTGGAAGGGGTGAGCGTCACCGTGGAGCTGGCCGGCTCGGCACTGCGGGCCCAGGTGTGGCAGGCCGACGTGGGGCGGGTGAGGCTATTTTTGCTGGACAGCGACTTTGACGACAACGACGAGGCCGGACGGCTGGTGACCGACCGCCTCTACGGTGGGGGAACCGAGCATCGCCTGCGCCAGGAGATTCTCCTTGGGGTGGGGGGGGTGAGAGCCTTGGAGACGCTCGGCCAAGAGACGCAGGTGTTCCACACCAACGAGGGCCACGCCGGTTTTCTGGGGCTAGAGCGCATCCGCCGCCTGGTGGTGGGACAGGGCCTGGCCTTCTCCGAGGCGGTGGAGGCGGTGCGGGCGGGCGCTGTGTTCACCACCCACACCCCGGTACCGGCCGGCATAGACCGTTTTTCCCGGGAGCTGATGGTGAGGTATTTTTCGCGATGGGCCGAGGAGTGCGGCGTCGGCTTCGAGGAGTTGATGGCCCTCGGGCACCTCCCAGGGGATGGAACAGACGCACCGTTCAACATGGCGGTGATGGGGCTGCGCCTGGCGGGGGTGGCCAACGGTGTGTCACGTCTGCACGCCCGGGTGAGTCGGGCCATGTTCGCTCCTCTGTGGCCCGGCCTGGAGGACGACGAGGTGCCGATCACCTCCGTGACCAACGGTGTCCATGCTGCCACCTGGGTCTCCCAGGAGATGGACGACCTGCTGGCCAAGAGCGTGCTGCCCCGGTGGAGCGAGGCCGCCCCCGACGCCTGGGACCGCATCAACGATGTGCCTGACGACCAGCTCTGGCGGGCCCGCGAGCAGGGGCGCGACCGCCTGGTGGGCCTGGTGCGTACCCGGCTGCGGGCGTCCCTGGAAGCAGCCGGGGTCGGAGCGCACGACCTGGCCTGGTGCGACGAGGTGCTCGATCCGGGGATCCTCACCATCGGCTTCGCCCGGAGGTTCGCCAGCTACAAGCGGGCCAGCTTGCTGCTCTCCCAGCCGGAGAGACTGGAGGCACTGCTGCTGTCGGCCGAGCGGCCGGTGCAACTGGTCTATGCCGGGAAGGCCCACCCAGCCGACCAGCTGGGCAAGGAGATGATCCGCCAGATAGTGCAGTTCTCCAGAAGGCTGAACGTGCGACATCGCATGGTCTTCGTGGAGAACTATGACATCGCAGTGGCGCGAGCCTTTTACCAGGGCTGTGACCTGTGGCTCAACACGCCGCGGCGTCCCCTGGAGGCCTGTGGGACGAGCGGCATGAAGGCCGCCCTGAATGGGGCCCTCAACTGCTCGGTGCTCGACGGATGGTGGGACGAGAGCTACAACGGCGAGAACGGTTGGGCGATCTTTTCTGCTGAGGGGGAGCAGGACGAGGCGCGCCGGGATGCCATCGAGGCCTCGAGTCTGTTCGACCTGCTGGAACGCCAGGTGGTGCCCCTGTTCTACGACCGCCTGGGTGGCAACGTTCCCAGGCGCTGGGTGGCACGGGTCAAGGCGTCCCTGCGCTCCCTCGGACCCCAGGTGGTGGCGCCCCGGATGGTCAGGGACTATACGGAGATGATCTATGAGCCGGTTGCCGCTCGGGCTGACGCCCTGAGCGCATCGGGAGCGGCCCGAGCCCGGGCTTTGGCTGCCTGGAAGGCCAAGGTGGCCTGGGCCTGGCCGGGGGTTCGAGTGGAGTCGGCGGAGGCCGATCCTGGTGGGGCCGACCTCGGCGCCAAGCGGACGGTGGAGGCGGTCGTGACCCTTGGCAGCCTGGAAGAAAGTGACGTCGCCGTTGAGTTGATCCACGGACCGGTGGGACCCACCGACGAGTTGATGGTGGCCTCGGTGACGACCATGGATTCCTGCGACCTGGGACCGCCGGGCACTGACGCCGCCGCCGCCGGTGCGGCGCCCGTAGCTCGCCATGGTGAGTCACGGCACCGATACGCCGGGAGCTTTGTGTGCGAGCGGGCCGGACGCTATGGCTTCAGCGTACGGGTGGTGCCGAGCCATCCCGACCTGGCCAGTCCGGCCGAGACGGGCCTGAACACCTGGGCCTGAGCGTGTACGGGTTATCTGCAGACGTCCGACCGGGGGCAGCTTGTCCTGAGGTCACCCGGCGACTTCGGGGCCGTCCCCGAGGCACTAGAAACGGGGCAGAATCACACGCTGGCCCCCGTAGCTCAGAGGATAGAGCGTCGGTTTCCTAAACCGCAGGTCGTGCGTTCGAGTCGCACCGGGGGCACCGCGAAAGCGCGGGCGACCAGCTCAGGCTGTGGCCCGTCGATCGCTTCGCCAACTGAATAAGGGCGATAGGGGCTACTGGACAGCAGCGGCCGTTATGGCTAGCTCGGATTGGTGGTGCCGATTCCAGCCAGCCCCCCTGGTGCCAGGGTCCGCGTCAGAGGCTTTAGCTTCAAAAACCGTGCGCTCCGGTGTGGGAATTTGGTGACTGGAGACTGGAAGGGTGAGACGCCTCGGTAGGCGAACGGTGGCCACGAGCCGCACTTGGCTGCCCCTTCGCTGGGCCTGGTAGGCGGTTAGACGGGTTGAATCGTGACCTGTTGGTCAGCCACCCGGGCAACACTCCGCAGGTCCTCCACGTCGTCCGTATACGCGACGCTGCCAGCGGAGTGGCCGGCCACCGCCACCACATGGGCGTCGACCACATCGGTGGTCCCCGAGCTAGCCAGCCACGAACCAATTCTGTGGGCATCGTGCTCGGAGAAGCCTTCCTCAATCCAGCACCCACTCAACACTCGTCCCCGAACAGCTGGCCCTGAGCATGGATTTGCCGGCCCCAGTCGGGGTCGAGGTGCGGTGGCAGACCTGGTCCAGGCTGGTCAGACCGAGCAGGGAGTCGCTGGCCTTGACGGCGTGGTCCAGGACCTGCGACGACCAGGCGGAGGACTCTTGCGCGGGCGATAGGCAGGATGAGGCTTCCCCAGCTCCGCGTGTTGTGTTCTGGTATGCTTTTGGTATGGCACAACTGGTGACCCGGGTGAGTGAGCAGCTGCTGGCGGAGGTCGACGCCCTGGTGAACGCTGGAGCAGTGGCGTCACGCTCGGACGCGGTACGGACCGCGCTGAGCGCCCTCGTCGACCGCCGACGGCGCGACCGGATCGGCACGGCAATTGCCGAGGGTTACCGGCGCATGCCTCAGACTGACAGAGAGGTCGACTGGGCCGACGCGGCCACGGTCGGGATGATCGCCGAGGAGCCTTGGTGAGCCTGCCGCGCCAGGGAGAGATCTGGTGGGCGGAGGCCGAGGAGAAACGCCGCCCGGTACTCGTGGTGACGCGTGACCAGGCGATACCGGTGCTCACCTGGATCGTGGTGGCTCCCGTGACGAGAACCGTACGGAGTATCCCGACCGAGGTGCCGCTCGGTCCTGAGCAGGGCATGCAGGGCGCCTCCGCCGCGAGCTTCGATAACCTCCAGCCGATCCGCCGGTCGTTCCTGACCAACAGGGTCGGTGAGCTGGGACCAGCCGGCGGGCGCCAGATGTGCCAGGCCCTGGCCGCCCTGGCTGACTGCTGACGGTCCCAAGAGCAGCCAAGGGCTGACGAGGTAGGCCAGACTCGGGAAACGGGTCAGGGATCACCCCTCGGTCGAATAGGTTGACCGATCCGCGACGGCACCGTTGGGCGCCTAGAGCCTCGGGATCGGAGCCGCTGCGGTGTATTCCCCACCTCAGTGCGCTGCGAGTCGCAGGCGTAACGACCCCTCCGGCCGGGGCGCACTGGCGGACCTCGTCCACGATCAACAGGCCCAAGCGACGGGGATACACAGCCGCGTCGGGGCGAGGCACTTCGCCGATCAGGCCCATGCCCCGGGCTCCACCTCCCAGATGACCGATAGCTCGGCGTCGGCTCCGGCGGCGTCGGCTTCCACCGCAATCAACGGTAGGTCGGGGCGGGAGGTCAATCTGGGAGCCGCCGACTACCGATCCAGTCGCCCGCATATTCCGCGGGGATCGCCGTCCTCGTCCTCTAACACATCGACGTCGCGATAGCCAGACGCAGCTAGCATCGCCGTCACCCCGATGACCTGTTCACCACCGACTTCGAGCAACAGCCATCCGCCACGCTTGGACCATCGAGGACCTGTGCGAACCACTGCAGATATCAATTCGACCCCACCCTCACCGCCGTCCAGCGCCCGCGGGGCCTCGAACCGCTGCACGTCCCGGGGCAAGAAGTGCAGGGCGTCGTTGGGGACATAGGGAAGCACTCCCGTAATGACATCGACCTGTGACTCAAGTTCCGCAGGCAGGGGCTCGTCAAGGTGGCCCTCATAGACCACGAGCCCGTTCAGCCGGGCGCAGCTGGCGGCCACAGAGTCAATCTCGGTGGCCACGATCCGGGCATCGGGATGTGCAGACTGCATGACCATGGCGATGGCTCCGGCTCCCGTACAGAGATCCACACCAACGCCGGCGGGCGGTAATAGTCGGGCCGCCATCAGAGCGAGTGGCTCGGACTGCCATCGGGGAACGTAGACGCCGGGCTCGACAATGACGTCCAAGCCGCAGAAGCTCACCCCACCAGTCACCCAGGCGAGGGGCTCGCCCGTAAGCCGACGGGCCAGCATCCGCTCGAGCTCGTCGTCATCATGCGCCCTTCGAATGAGCTCTACTGCTTCCTCGTCGGCCGCGACACACCCGGCGGCGCCGAGAGCCCGAGTGACCGCGACCGCGTCGAGCATGCAGGCCACCTCTATTACTGATCTATTCCTGGACCGAAGGTCTTGCGTCCGAGTAGAACCTGGGCCTGCGCACGCCAGTCATCCCTCTCCGAAACGATTGGGACGGGC
>QHCF01000028.1 GCA_003244275.1 Acidimicrobiales bacterium | reverse complement strand
GCATCGACCACGGCAAGTCGACGCTCGTGCTCGCCCTCACAGGCACCGACCCAGACCGCTTCGCCGAGGAGAAGGCCCGGGGCCTCACCATCGACCTGGGCTTCGCCTGGACCACCCTGGCCTCGGGACGGGAGCTGGCTTTCGTCGACGTGCCCGGCCATGTGCGCTTCATCAAGAACATGTTGGCCGGGGTGGGAGCGGTGGCCGCCTGCCTGTTCGTGGTGGCGGCCACCGAGGGATGGAAGCCCCAGTCCGAGGAGCACCTGCGCATCTTGGAGCTGGTCGGGCTGAGCCATGGGGTGGTGGCCCTCACCAAGGTGGCCGGGCTGGATGACGAATGGCGAGAGCTGGCCGCCCTGGATGTGGCCGACCGGGTGGCTGGCACCTTCCTGGAAGGCGCCGACGTGGTCGAGGCTGATGCCCCTACCGGCTTGGGGCTCGAGCAGCTCACCCAGAGCCTCGACCGGCTGCTGGCGAATACGCCCACGGCGGCCGACCGCGGCCGACCGCGGCTCTGGGTGGACCGATCCTTCCCGGCCCGGGGCGCGGGCACGGTGGTCACTGGCACCCTGGCAGGAGGAACCCTGGTGATCGGCGACGAGCTGGCGATCGTAGGCCCGAGCGCCATCCATGGGCCCGCCTCCCGGCGGCGGGTGAGGGTCCGCGGCCTTCAGAGCCATGGGCAGGGGCTTTCCTCTGTGGCGCCGGGTCGGCGGGTGGCGGCCAACCTGACCGGCGTGGCCCACGACCAGGTGGCTCGGGGTGACGCCCTGGTGCGCCCGGGCCAGTGGGCTCCGTCTCGGATCCTCGACTGCTCTCTCGCCGTGCTATGCGCCCTCGATCACCCGGTGAGCCGGCGGGGCGCATATCACGCCCACATCGGCTCGGGCGAGCACGCGGCGCGGCTGCGGGTACTGGGCACCGACGCCATCGAACCCGGTAGTCAGGGACTGGTACGACTCCACCTGCCGACCGCCATCCCCCTGGTCCCGGGCGACCGCTACGTACTGCGCGAGAGCGGACGGGACGAGACCATCGGGGGAGGCGAGGTGCTGGACGTGGCCCCTGTCCTGCCCGCCGCCCGGGCCCATCCCAGCCGGTCGGTGGCCAGGGTGGTGGCCGAGCGGGGGTGGGTGGATGCCCACGCCCTGGAGCGCCTGACCGGGGAGCGCCAGGTGCCCACCCTGGGACGCTGGGTGGTCGATCCGGCCGCCCTGGCAGAGAAGGCTCGCCATGTGACGGCGGCGGTGGCCTCAGCCGGCCCGCTTGGCTTGGATCTGGCGTCGCTCGACGACCAGGGACGGGCCGTCCTGGCCGAGTTGGCCGACGTGGTGGTGGAGGCAGGTCGAGCCCACCCGGCAAGTACGGACAGGCAAGCGGCTGGGGGTGGGTGGGCTGACCATCCCTTCGTAGCCGCCCTGGAGGCGGCCCCGTTTGCCCCCCCCGATCCGGCTCAGGCGGGAGTCGACCCCTCGGAGGTGCGAGAGCTGGTCCGGCGCGGCCTGGTCATGGAGCGCGACGGCGCCTGGTTCGCCCATTCTGCGGTGGAGCGGGCGGGACAGGCCGTGGCCCGACTCCTCCTGGCCCACCCCGAGGGGCTGACGGTGGCCGCCGTGCGAGACGAGCTGGGCACCACCCGCAAGCACGTACTACCCCTCCTGGCCCACCTCGACGCAACCGGGGTCACCAGGCGCCGCGGAGACCTTCGTATCGGCGGCCCCCGTCTTCCGGAGCCGGCGTGAGCAGGGAATTCGGACAGCTGTGGGAGGGCGAGGCGCCCGGGCGGTAGGGGCATCTTCCGCTATGGTGACGAGCACATGGCCAATGTGAAATCGCCCTCTCCCAAGTCCTCCTCAGCCAAGTCCTCCTCAGCCAAATCCTCCTCAGCCAAATCCTCGCCAGTCAAATCTGCGCTCCGAGGCGGACCGCCAGGCCAGTCCCGCAATGTTGCCCTGGCCTGGGTCGCCGGCGTCGTGGTCCTGGCCGTGGTGATCGCCTTCGTGGCTGTCTACCTGACCAAGGGGTCGCCCAAGCCCGCCACCCACAGCAGTGCGGCGCCGTCCGACATCGTCCAGGCGGCCACCCACGTGCCACCCGCCACGCTGGCCGCGGTGGCACTGGGCACTGGAACCAGTGCTCCTCGCCCGATCAAGGGCGCGCCCCTGCTCACCCAGGGCGGTGTGCCCCAGGTGGTCTATGTGGGCGCCGAGTACTGCCCGTACTGCGCCGCCCAGCGCTGGGCCCTGGTGGTGGCCCTCAGCCGGTTCGGCGCCTTCTCCAATCTCGGGGTCACTGAGTCGGCTACCAATGACACTCCTCCCGCCATCCAGACCTTCAGCTTCTACGGCTCCCATTACTCCAGCCCATACCTGGCGTTCACGCCCATCGAGAACCAGAGCAACCAGCCGCTGCCCTCGGGTACCGCCTACACCCCCCTCCAGCCGGTAACGCCTCTGGAGCAACGACTTGTCCAGACCTATGACACCTCCACCTATACCGGTCTGCCGGCTTCGCAGGACGGCGCCATCCCCTTTGTCGACTTTGCCAATCGCTATCTGACGGCGGGAGCCAGTTACCCGGCCACCACGCTGTCCGGAGTGACCAGAGCGAACATCGCTGGCAGCCTGGCCGACCCGTCCAGTCCCATCGCCCAGCAGGTCGATGGGGCGGCCAACCTGATCACCGCGGCTATCTGCGAGGTGACCGGCAATCAACCCGCCTCGGTGTGCGCCACGCCGAGCATCACCAAGGCCGAGGGGGCCCTCGGCACTACCACTGGCAACGGGGGCGCCTCCAGTGCCCCTCCAACCGGGGCCAGCGCTCCGGGTGGAGGGCCCAGCGCTCCGGCTGGGCCCTCCACCCTTCCCGGCTCGGGCGGATGACGCGAGAGGACCTGGTTTCAGGTACTGAGCCTACGCCGCCGAGGTGGCTTCCCTGGATCTCGGTGGCGGTGACGGTGGCGGGACTGGGAGCTTCCAGCTACCTGACGCTGGCCCACTACACCACGGCATCTATTCTGGCCTGCAACACCACTGGCCTGGTGGACTGCGCGGCCGTGACCACCAGCCCTCAGTCGATGGTCTTAGGGATCCCGGTGGCGGTGCTCGGACTGGGGTGGTTCGTGGCTATGTTGGGCCTGAGTCTGCCCGGCACCTGGCGCACCACGCTCCGCTGGCTGGCACCGGTCCGGATGGCCCTGGCTGGCGTGGGCATGGCCTTTGTTCTCTACCTGGTCTACGCAGAGCTGCTGGTCCTGCACCACATCTGTCTCTGGTGCACCAGCGTCCACGTGCTCACCTTCGGGCTGTTCATGTTGGTGGCATTGGGCACGGCCCATGCCGGCCTACCGATGACACCGACGCCAGCTGACCCGACACGTCGTCCAGCAGAGCCTTTCGCTCGACTTCGTTGAGGCCACCCCAGATGCCATGGGGCTCACGGATGCGAAGGGCATAGTCGAGGCACTGCTGGCGCACTCGGCATTGCCCACAGATTCCCTTGGCCCTTGATTCTCGGGCGACCTTGTCCTCTTTGCGCTCGGCGTGCGACGGGGGAAAGAACGCGGCCGCTTGGGGCCCTCGACACGCGGCCCGCACCTGCCACAACTCGTCAACACTGCGCATACTCACCGGCGTTCCTCCCCAATGCGACGCTACCCTCGACCCTGGTTGGGAACAAGGGGCAAACGGTAAGATGATCGCCGAGATGGATGTCGCCGCCTTTTGCCGGCAGAGCCACGTGCTCATCGTCGCCGGCAAAGGAGGAGTGGGCAAGACCACAGTTGCTGCCGCCCTGGCCCGGGCCACCGCCAGATGTGGCCTGCGAACCCTCATCATCGAGTTGGAGGCCAGCAGCGGCCTGGCGGCGGCGTTCGGCCAGTCCCACGGGCTGAGCTACCACGAGTCGTCGCTCGAGTTGGGCGGCCCCGGGGGACCGAACTCCGGGGAGCGGGCCGATCCTGGGGCCGAGGGACCGGGCCGGACAGAGGGGTCGGGGCAGGGCGAGATCCGGGGCCGGGTCCTGACTCCCGACGATGCCCTGCTGGACTACCTGGCCGACCACGGGTTGCGCCGGGTGTCCAAGCGCCTGATGTCATCGGGAGCGGCCGAGGTGATATCCACCGCCGTCCCCGGCGTCCGGGACATCCTGGTCCTGGGCAAGGTCAAACAGTTGGAACGAACAGAGACGGCCGACGTGATCATCATCGACGCTCCGGCAGCCGGTCACGCCATCACCTTTCTCACCAGTGCAGCCGGCCTCCTCGACTCCGCCCGGGGCGGCCCGGTCCGATCCCAGGCGTCAGAGGTGGTGGAGATGCTGAGCGACCCCAGCCGCTGCCAAGTGATCCTGGTCACTCTGCCAGAGGAGACCCCGATCAACGAGGCGGTGGAAACTGCCTACAAGTTGGAGGACCGGGTGGGCATCAGCCTGGGTCCGGTGGTGGTCAACGGGTTGTACCCTCACCTCGAGGGTCTCGACGTCGATCCCTTGGCTGTGGCTGGCGCCGCCGGGATAACGCTGGCTGGCGGACAGGCGGAGGCCATGCGAGAGGCAGCCGTATTTCGCGGTCGGCGTCAGCAACTCCAGAGCGAACAGGTCCGGCGATTGGCCGAGGCTCTGCCGCTCCCCCAGATCACCCTTCCTTACCTCTTCACCACCTCGATAGGTGTGGCCCAGAGCGCCATGCTGGCCGACGCGCTGGTAGAGGGCATTCGGGCGCTCCCCGAACCCGGCCCCGATGGCTACGGTGGCCAACTCCCGGATCTGGCATTCACGGGCCCGGTCTCGCCCGGCGACCTCGGGCCGTGACGCAGAGCGGGGAGGTTGACGGCGGACCGATTGAGGGCGCGGCGATCGAGGGGGGGAAGAAGCTCATCGACCTGGCGGTGGACATGGGTGGACTGGCAGAGGACCGGTCCATCGTGGTGTGCTGCGGAACGGGCGGCGTGGGCAAGACCACCACCGCAGCCGCCATTGCCCTGGAAGGAGCCCGGCGAGGCCGACGGGCGTGTGTAGTCACCATCGACCCGGCCCGCCGGCTGGCCGACGCACTGGGCCTGGAATCCCTCACCAATCGTCCCGGCCTGGTCGAGGGCGACTGGCCGGGTGAGCTGTGGGCCCTGATGCTCGACACCAAAGGGACCTTCGACGATCTGGTGGTCCGCTATGCAGGAGAGGAGGAGCAGGCCCAGGCCATCTTGGCCAACCGGCTGTA
This sequence comes from Acidimicrobiales bacterium, assembly GCA_003244275.1. GTDB lineage: Bacteria > Actinomycetota > Acidimicrobiia > Acidimicrobiales > QHCF01 > QHCF01. The sequence continues at coordinate 5,625 of QHCF01000028.1, read as the reverse complement.
CCGCAATCTCTCGGGCGCCCTGTCGGGAACGCAGGAGTACATGGCCATGGAGAAGCTCTATGAACTGCACGAGAGTGGCTCCTTCGACCTGATCGTGGTGGATACCCCCCCTAATCGCAACGCCCTCGACTTCCTGGAGGCACCCCGTCGGCTGACCCGGTTCCTCGACAACCGGGTGTTTCGCATGCTGGTCATGCCCACCAGGGCGTATTTCCGCGCCATGAGCATGGCCACCCAGGCCTTCCTGCGCACCATTTCCAAGGTGGTCGGAACGGAGATGATGAACGACGCGGTGGCGTTCTTTCGGGCCTTCGAGGGCATGGAGGAGGGCTTTAGGGACCGAGCCAACCAGGTACGCGGCCTGCTGTCAGCAACGACAACGGCGTTTGTGGTGGTGGCTTCGCCGCGAGACGATGCGGTGGCGGAGGCCCTTTACTTCGTCGGCAAGCTCCAAGAGGCCGAGGTCCCCATCCAGGCCCTGATCGTCAACCGCCTGCACCCGCGTTTCGGCGTTGAGCCCGGGCCTCTGCCCACCGGACTGACTGGGTCGCTGGGAGCGCTGGTGACCAACTTGGTCGACTTTCGCGCCGTGGCCGACGAGGAAGAGCTGGGCTTTGCCGAGCTGGTGTCCAGGCTGGGAACCTCCCCAGTGGTGCGAGTTCCCCTACTGGCCGATGACGTCCACGATCTGGCCGGACTGAGAAAGGTGGCCGCTCACCTGTTCGGATCGGGCGCAAGGCAGCCGACTACCCCAAGGCATGAACCGTCTCACTCCTGATCGGTCGTCGGGCTGTCCATCAGGGCAGCCGCTGCTTCTTCGACTGTACCGGCCACCGTCACTATACGGTCGAAGCCGGTCGTGCGCAGCAGGCGGGTGAGGGTGGGTCGGCTGCAACTGACGGCCACGTCCCCGCCGAGCTCCCGGGCCCGGCGGATGCCACCGATGAGTGCTCCCAGCCCGGCCGAGTCCACGAACGGCACCGCAGACATGTCGATGAGGAGCCGGGAGCTGGTTGCCAGCTGAGCCAGGGCCTGGCGGAATTGGCTGACGGTAAAGGCATCGAGTTCCCCCACTGGGCGACACAACGTGTACCCCTCGTTGGCATCGATCTGGATGTCTAGCAACGCTCCTCCTCGCTTACTGGCATCGGGGACTGTTGCTGTCCTTCCGGTCGACCACACCTCATGTCACCCATTCCATCAGTTGGCTCGAGAGCCGCGCGATGGTGGTTCGATCCTACCCAGCCGCCAGCCGGGCTACCCTTGGGCGTGCCCAGGGTCCTGATCGTGAGCGACGCGGCCAACGTCAGAGCAGACGTGCGGTCGGTCCTGGGCGGACCTGCCGCCGATGTCCGCGAGCTGGACTCTGGGGCCCAGGTGGCCGGCCAGGTCAAGGCCGAACCACCCGACCTGCTCGTGCTCGATCTCCAGATCGGGAACATGGGCGGTATGGCGACCTGTCTCGATCTGCGCTTGGAGGAATCCGCCGGGCGTCTCCCGCACGTGCCCGTGCTCATGCTGCTGGACCGCCGGGCGGACGTCTTCCTGGCTCGGCGCTCGGCCGCCGAAGGGTGGGTCGTCAAGCCTCTGGACCCAATCCGGTTGCGGGTAGCCATACAGGCGATCCTGGGCGGCGGGACCTACGAGGACACCTCTTACCAACCCTCACCCATCCTGGTGGGAGAGGAGCCGGGACCGGTGCCGTGAGGTCGGGCTGAACTCCGGTCCGGTGGGCGGCACGAGGGAACCCACTGAGTCCGGCCCAGACCATCGGGTAGCATCGGCTCGGCCATACGGGAAGTAGCGCAGCTTGGTTAGCGCGCAGCGTTCGGGACGCTGAGGCCGCGGGTTCAAATCCCGCCTTCCCGACTCCTCAACCGGCCGTGGGTGGCCCTTCCGGGCCTCGGCCGGCTCAGTCAGAGCCGGTCGATCCGCTTGGCCACGCCTGTCGGCCCGACGTCGATCAGCTGGCTCTGTTCGACCGACCGGTACTCGCCGCCCACGAGCGCCCGCCAATGGACTCTGCGCGGCTGCGGGTCGAGGATCACCAGCTCGTCCACCCGGTGGGCGCCGTAGAACGGGAGCTTGGCCCAGGTCTCGTCGTTCGGCGAGACGACCTCGACTACCAGGGCGGCGGTGGGATGCCACTGCTCGGCTGCGCCCGGGCGGTGAAGCGCCAGGTCCGGAGCGCGGTAGTCGTCTGGATCGCCGATTGCGACGGCTCCCGTCAGCTCCAAGCCGGCTGCGTCGGCGTAGGGACCCAGCAATCGCGCCAGGAGCATCACCAGCCGCTCGTGCTCGTGACTGGCGGGCGGATTCATGTGCAGCACACGATTCCACACCTCATCGCGCCGATCAGCTCCCCACCGGCTGCGCTGGTCGAGCAACGCATCAAACGGGGCCGGAGGAGGGTCCGGCAACAGTGTCCGCACTCGGGCAGATTACCGCAGCTACCTTGACGCTGATCTAGGCCGCGTCCAGCCGCAACGAGACCGAGCCTACGCCGACAACCACCTCCAGGGAACCTGCGCCATCGCCCACCATCAACTGGCACCGTTCGCCAGCACCGGTGGTTTGACTGCCCGCATCTCCTGCCACCCGCGCTGTACCCACCCCTGTCATCGCTCGTGCATCAACATTGGAGCCGGGCGCGAACACCACATCGATGGATCCGGTATCGCAGCGGACCAGGGACTGCGACGCACTGAGGACTCCGGCCAGAGTTACAGTTCCGCTGCCAATGGCCACATCGAGCGGACCAGGAACATCGTGCAGACGGACCAGCCCGGTCTGCAGGCGAACGTGGATCGGGCTGCGCAGGCCCCTGACTTCAAGGGCGGCGGCTACCGCGACCTCTGCGGTCAGCGCGACCTCAGGTGACATGGTGACGACCAGGGATGACGGATCGGCCTGGCCAACCGCCCAGCGGCCGCGGATACCGGGGCCGGACACCGTGCAGTGGACGGATTCTCGAGCGCCCTCACCCTCGACCACCATCAGGTCCCCATCCCGGTGGGACTGATGCGGGCCACGAACCCGCGGCTCGGACAGGCCTGGGATGCCTTCGACCAGGACGGCCTCAAAGCTCCCACGCAAGCTCAGCCGTCGGGGCATGCTGGCGACGACGGGAGCCGAGTGGGTGGTGGTCGAGTTGCCACCGGAGGGCTGCGACGCCGTGGTCATGTCATCATCACATTGGTGGTCGACGAGCTGGTTGGGGTGTTGTCTCCCATGGCGCCGACACTGCGCTCTTGACGAGAACCGCCACGACCGCCCCGCTGGCTGGGATTGATCGGCACCAAATCGGTGGCCAGGGTCTGGTTGAGCTGGGACATGAGAGCCGCCACCTGAGTCTTCAGCTGGGGACCGGTCAGCCCTGACGAGCGAAGCCGTTGGAGGCTGGCCTCGATCTGAGCGAGCTCTCGGTTGCCTTGAGGGGAAAGGCGCTCGGGGACTGGGGTTTGAACGACGAATTGGTAGGCGAGCGCCACGGTGTCGCACATGGTGCACTTGTAGTTGACGGCGGTAGCGGTATTGGTCGGCGTGTATACGCTCGGGCTCCCCGAGGCCAGAACCACCTGAACGCCGATGGCAACTGTCTGGCAGCTCGTACAGCTGGCATAAGCGGTGGCTGTGTTGGTCGGATTGACCACGCCACCATTGATCTGTTGAAGGGCAAAGGCGATACGGAAGACCGACGAGGCGTCCCTGGTGTTGACTGCGCTTGCGGTATTGGTCGGTGACCCGGCCCCGGGCGCTTCAGAGGCCCAGGCCTGGCTGGCCGGGAAGGCCAGGATGAGAGCCATAATGCTGCCGGCAATAACTAGTGGTCGTCTCATGGAACGCTCCCTCGGGTGGGTGTGGTTGTGGTCGTGACACTCCGGGCCCCAGTGGCGGGGGCCAGAGACGAGGTCGTAGTAGTTGCAATTCTGGTGTTGGACGCCGTCGAGGTGGTCGGGCTCTGGCGCCCTAGCGAGCCCGCATTGCCGTTGGGCGGCATGGAGCCGGCGTGACCGCTCGGCAACGTCGTACTCGAATTGGGCAGGGTCGGGCCCGGTGCGGACGGCGTCCTGGTGGAGCTGGATGTTGTGGCGGTGGTCCGGCTCGGCTGGGATCGCGGGGTTGCCGGGGGTGCTGCGGGGTGGGCCAGACCCACCGGACGGGCCAGGCTGACGAAGCCCTGCTGGATCGTCCCCCTCTCGCTCGGCCGGATGGGGTGATAATGGCTGGGAGGGATCCAGGAGTAGGCGAGGGCAGCGATGAGGGCAGCGCCGGTGGCGGATACCAGGGCTCGCTGTCCCGGCCGGCCCGATGTCCGACGCCAGACCGACTGAGCGGTCTTGAGGGCGGTCCGGCCGAGCATCAACAAGATGCCCGCAATGGGCAGGCTGAGCACCAGGATCTGCAGGCTGCCGGCCAGGACACCAAGGACATCGCCGTGAGAAAAGCCATGGGACACCTGTCCGGCGAGCTTGACCGCCGAGGTCCAGGCGGTGGCCAGGATCCGCGGCAGCTGGATCAGCACTACCAGCAGCTCGACGATCAGGAGGGGCACCACGACCACCACCCAGGCAGTGACGGCGACCCGCACCGATCGCTTGAGCACCTTGACCCGATCGTCCAGCGGCTTCCAGGGCAGAGCCGAGGTCAAGATGGGCTTGATGCGTGCGAACAGGTCCGGCACCCCGGTGAGGTCGGCCACGATGTAATACCCATCGAGGCGGATGACCGGCAGGAGCTGATGGACTATCTCCACGTGCTCCACCACCACCAACAGGAGGAGTGGCTCGTAGCCGGTGGCCAGGTAGATGCCGATAGTGGCCAGGAGGAAGACCACATTGAAATAGACGCCGCCGAGATCGGTGCGGAGCCTTCCCCGCTTACCCAGGCGGTAGGCGTCGGTGACGTCGGTGTAGAAAGCCGGCCAGGCCAGATACAACCCGCAACCCATCTTCCCGGGCTCGCCCCCCCCGTAGCGACAGCCGGTGGCGTGGCCCGTCTCGTGGAAGGCGGCGGACAGGACCACCCCCGCCAGGATGGCCAGGAAGGCACCCGGGCCGAAGAGGGCCTGACGAGTGGCCTGGGCGATCCCGTGCACCACGAACACCCACCAGTCCGTTATGGCCAGCCCGATCAGTGCGACAATGATCACGGGCGGTAGGAACAGTGGCCTGAAGGTCGAGCCGAGCATGGCCGAGATCCGGGCGGGTATGACTGCCGCCCGGAACTTGAGGGCCAGGAACGGGTCTGGCTTCTTCACCGACGGGGCCGAGCCGTCGGCGTCCATCAAGATGCCGAGAGGCCGCAGGCGATGTTCGACCAAGGTGGCGACATTGTCGGCGCTGACCCGGCGACCGATGTCGTGACCGATCTGCTCAGCGATCTGGCTCAGGTCCCGCTGGCCGTCCGACAGCTCGGCCACCGAGTAGAGCAGTGGTGTCAGCTGTATGACCTGCCCGTCGGCCCTGCGGGCCAGGGACGGCGCCTCTTTGAAACCGGACCCTTCAAACTCCCCAATCAGCTCGATGCCCGGGGCCAGGCGGGGACACTCCCCAACTGGGGGTGCGTCGGGCGCCGGGGGCTGGGCGGGCTTGATGGAAGCGGCGGGCTCGGCCGGGGCAGGGG
>QHCF01000159.1:294-3370 GCA_003244275.1 Acidimicrobiales bacterium | reverse complement strand
CGCCGTGACCTTCGACGACGAGCGCCTGGTGGCCGATGCAGGGCTGATGCTGCCGGCCACGCTGGCCCAGCACCTCGGCCTACGGGCGCTGTTCGACGACCACGTCGACCTCGGCGACGCGGTCGGCCACGCCAACGTGGGCCACAAGGCGATGACGCTGATCCACTCGGCGCTGGCCGGCGGCGACAGCATCGACGACGCCGATGCCCTGCGAGCGGGATCGACCCAAGCGGTGCTGGGCCACGTCGTACTGGCACCGTCGACTCTCGGCACCTTCTTGCGCAGCTTCACCTGGGGCCACGCTCGCCAGCTCGACAAGGTCTCCGCGCTGCTGTTGGGCCGGGCCTTCGCGGCCGGGGCCGGTCCCGGCGACGAGCCCGTGACCGTTGACGTCGATTCCTCCATCTGTGAGACCTACGGGCTGGCCAAGCAAGGCGGGACCAAGTTCACGTACAACCACGTCCGCGGCTACCACCCGCTGTTCGCGGTGGTGGCCGGCACCGGCGATGTGGTGCATTGCCGCCAGCGGGGCGGTAATGCCAACTCCGGACGGGGGGCGGGGGGCTTTGCCACCGAGACCTTCAACCGTCTGCGCGCCGCAGGGGCAAGCGGCCCGATCACGTTGCGGGCCGACTCGGGGTTCTACTCGGGGGCGGTGGCCGGCGCCTGTCGCAAAGCCGGCGTGCGCTACTCGATCACGGTGAAGCTGCACAGGGCCCTGCACGCCGTCATCGCCAAGATCGACGACGACGCATGGGTACCGATCCCGTACTTCCTCGACGGCGCGGATGTGGCCGAGACCACGTACCGACCGTTCGGCAAGTTGGCCCCGTTGGTGCGTCTCATCGTGCGGCGGGTCAAGCCCACGCCGGGATCGCAACTGGCCCTGCTGGTCGACTACTCCTTCCACGCCTTTGTCACGTGCGCCACGAGGCGCCATCAACCGGGTGGGATGAAAGGACCACCTCCTGGCTGTCGCAGCAGCCGGCTGAAGCTGAGAGCAGCCTGACCTCGGAGGCACGGGGCCGGGTGGGAGCAGCTCTGACAACGACGGGTCGGTCTGGCACCGCCAGACAGGCCGGGCCCGGCAAGCAAGACGGAAAGGTGTACGAGTGCAGAAACCAGTGGTGGAACCCCCTCAAGAGCGTGACCGGCTCGAACCTGGTGGATCTGGGCCGGGCAGCAGTGCACGCCCATTTCGTTGGGCGACTCCGACCGTCGGACGTGATGGCCGACGAGGAGGCCACGGTGAAGGTCTGCGGCGTAACCGTGGCGAGGCTGCAGGGGAAAAGCTGGGCACCGACCCCGTCGAACGGTTGATGGTGAACGTGGGAACCGCTACCAGGTCCCCCTACCTGCCGGCCAACCAGGCCGGCAGCGGGAAGGCCTGCCGTCGGCTGACGGCCTGGTGGCGGGGCGGAGGGTCCGTAGTAGTCCGAGGCCGGGAAAGCCGGCCACATGGCGAAGGGACCCAGCGAGACCGCAGACAAGGACCTGGAACATCAGGAGGTCGCCGGTGAACACCGACGCTTCGTGGCCCGACCTCTACGAGGCCGAATCACGGGTACTGCACATCCAGACCAAGCTGCACCAATGGGCTACCGACGACCCTCATCGTCGGTTCGATGACCTCTACAACCTCGTCGCCGATCCCGCCTTCTTGGTGGTTGCGTGGGATCGGGTGCGGGGCAATCGAGGGGCGCGATCAGCCGGCGTTGATGGGGTGGCACCTCGCTCCATCGTCTTCGGCAAGGACCGGTTCCTCACCGAGCTGCGAGACGATCTCAAGGCTCGGCGGTTCCAGCCCCTGCCTGTGCGGGAACGGATCATCCCGAAGCCCGGCTCCACAGTGGGCCGACGCCTCGGCATCCCGACCGCCCGGGACCGCACTGCGCAAGCAGCCCTCAAGCTGGTGCTCGAGCCCATCTTCGAGGCGGACTTCAAGCCGTGTTCTTACGGCTTCCGCCCGAAGCGCCGAGCCCAGGACGCGATCACCGAGATCCACCACTTCACCACCCGCTCCTACGAGTGGGTGCTGGAAGGTGACATCACGGCGTGCTTCGACGAAATCTCACATGTCGGCCTCCAAGACCGGGTGCGGGCCAGAGTCGGAGACAAACGGGTCTTGGGCTTGGTGAAGGCGTTCCTCAGAGCCGGCATCCTCTCTGAGGATGGCGTCTCACGGGACACCGACACCGGCACGCCCCAAGGGGGGATCCTCTCACCCCTGCTGGCCAACGTCGCCCTCTCCGTCCTCGACGAGCACTTCGCCGAGGCATGGGCGGCGTCCGGCACCACCCACTCGTCACGCAGCTATCGGCGCCGCAAGGGACTGGCCACCTATCGCCTGGTGCGATACGCCGACGACTTTGTCGTCCTCGTGGCTGGCACCCGAGCGCACGCCGAGGCCCTGCGTGAAGAGACAGCAGAGGTGCTTCTCCCGATGGGCCTGCGCCTGTCGGAGAAGAAAACGACGATCGTCCACATCGATGACGGGTTCGACTTCCTCGGCTTCCGCATCCAGCGGCAACGCCAACCGGGGTCGAACAAGCAGAACGTCTACACCTGGCCATCGAAGAAGGCCTTTGCCTCCGTCAAGGCCAAAGTGCGGGCGCTCACCCAGGGAGGCACGAACCAGCCGCTCAAGGTCTTGTTGCGCCGGGTCAACTCGGTGCTGCGAGGCTGGACCAACTACTTCCGGCACGGATCGTCAAAGGCGACCTTCCGATACCTGCACCAGTTCGCCTGGCGCAGGGTCCTCGGATGGCTCCGCCACAAACACTCCCGTGCCACCTGGAAGTGGCTTCGTCACCGCTACCTCCCCAGGTGGTGGCCGACGGACGGGGACATGATCATGTTCGACCCCGCGACGGTGCCGGTCACCCGCTACCGCTACCGGGGCAACAAGATCCCTACCCCGTGGGCTGCGGCGTAGATGTCCGTCGCCGGAAGACCAGCGACATGGCCTCGCGGAGAGCCGGATGCGTGGGAACACGCACGTCCGGTTCGGAGGTGCGGGTCGGGGAAACGGACCGCCCGAAAGGGCGACACTGCGCCCCGGCCCGATCCCTACGGA
>QHCF01000159.1:0-254 GCA_003244275.1 Acidimicrobiales bacterium | reverse complement strand
ATCAACCACATGCCCTCGGGGCGCTTCGGGGCCAACGCTGCCTGGCTGGGCGTCAACGTCATGGCCCACAACCTGGCCCGCTGGACGAGTCGCCTTGGTCTAGGTGAGAGCCTCATCGCCACCGACACCCTGCGCCGCCGCTACCTGCGCACCCCCGGCCGGCTCACCCACTCGGCCCGTCGCTTCAACTTGCACCTCCCGCAGCACTGGCCGTGGGCAGAGCGCTTCAGCGACTCGCTGGCCAACCTTCGCGC
>QHCF01000150.1 GCA_003244275.1 Acidimicrobiales bacterium | reverse complement strand
GGCGATGCGGCGGTAACGGTCAACCTCGCCGTTGCCTGACGCCGAGCGGTTGCCTGACGCCGAGCGGGAGCGGGACTTGCCCTTGCCGGCCATACCGACAAGGCTACGTCGTGGCGTCGAAGCCACCGCCGACCGCCGACGCAACCTACGCTGGTCATGCTCACCCTCACGCCCGGTACCCACGCCCGCCTGGTCGGACACTGCCTCGACGGCCTGCCCGACGAGGCCTGTGGGCTGCTGGGGGGAGACCCGGTCACCGATCATGCCAGCCGGTGCTACCCGACCCGCAACCAGGCGGCGTCGGCCCGCCTCTACGAGGTCCACCCCCTCGACCACCTCAAGGCGGACAGGGATGCCGAGTCTCGGGGGCTGGAGATCATCGGGGTCTTCCACTCCCACACCCACACCGATGCCTACCCCTCGGCCACCGACGTGGCCCAGGCACCCGATCCGAGCTGGCACTACGTCCTGGTGTCGCTGAAGGACGAACCGGTCGTCCGCTCGTACCGGATCACCGACGGCCACATCACCGAGGAGTCGGTCGCCCTGTCGGCCGAGTAGAATAGTGATCAAGTAAGTCGACAATCTCGCTACCACGACATTCTCGCCCCTACTCGATCTCGCTGTACTACATGGACAGGCCAAGCCCAGGAGGCGCCGTGACCGTTGAAGTCCGACTGCCCACTGTCCTTCGCCAGCACGCCGGGGGTCAGTCAGTGGTCCGAGCGGACGGGACCACTGTCGGCGAAGTGCTGGAAGGCCTCGTCAGCGCCCACCCCGGGCTGTCCGGACAGGTGGTGGGGGAAGACGGCAGGACGTTGCATCGCTTCGTGAACGTGTACCTGAACGACGACGACGTGCGTTACCTGGAGCGCCTCGACACCAAGGTCGCCGACCATGACGTCATCTCCATCCTCCCCGCGGTGGCTGGGGGCGCCGGCTGACCGGCCGGCCAACCTTGACCGACTGACTGCCCGTGACCTCCTACGCCAGCGTGCTCGATTTGGTGGGCAATACCCCCATGGTCGAGGTCAGCTCTCTCAGCCCCGAGCCGGATGTCCGCATCCTGCTCAAGCTGGAGTGGCTCAACCCGGCAGGCTCGGTTAAGGACCGGATCGCCCTGGCCATGGTGGAAGCCGGCGAGAAGGACGGGATCCTGGCTCCCGGCCAAACCCTCATCGAGCCCTCTTCTGGCAACACCGGGATCGGGCTGGCCATGGTTTGCCGTCTCAAGGGCTACCCGCTCAAGATCGTCATGCCCACCAACGTCTCGGTCGAGCGCCGACAGCTGCTCGAGGTGTGGGGGGCCGAGATCATCGACTCCCCCGGTGACGAGGGATCGAACGGGGCGGTACGCCTGGCCCAGGAGCTGGCTGGCCAGCATCCCGACTGGGCCCTCCTCCACCAGTACGCCAACCCGGCCAACCCGAGGGTGCACTATGAGGGGACGGGTCCAGAGATCTGGCGCGATTGCCCGGAGGTGACCCATTTCGTGGCTGGCCTGGGCACCAGCGGCACCCTCATGGGGGTGGGCCGATTCTTGAAGGAGCGCAATCCGGCGGTGCAGGTGTGGGCCATCGAGCCCCCCTCGGGTGAGACGGTCGACGGTCTGCGCAGCCTGGACGACGGCTACATCCCGCCCATCTTCTCCGACAACGACGGCGCCGACCTGCTGGACCGCAAGACCATCATCGGTCCGAGGGAGTCCATCGAGTGGACTCGTCGACTCATCGATGTCGGCATCTTCGCCGGCATCTCCACGGGCGCGGTGATGGCCGGAGCGGTTCGCTGCGCCCAGCGCGTCAAGCAAGGCGTGATAGTGGGCGTCGCCCCCGACGGCGGGTGGAAGTATCTCTCGAGTGGAGCCTGGACCGGCGACCTTGATGACGTAACCGAGCGGGCCCGGCACACCATCTACTTTTAGCCTCACAGATATGGACGACCGCCCAATCGGCGTGTTCGACAGCGGTTTTGGCGGCCTCACGGTTGTCCGGGCGTTGATCGACCTTCTCCCGGCCGAGGAGCTGGTCTACCTGGGCGACACTGGCCGCTATCCCTATGGCCCGCGTCCGCTGGAGGAGGTGCGAGCCTTCTCCCGCCAGATAGCGCGGCGGCTGGCGGAGGTCCATGACGTCAAGATGGTGGTGGTGGCCTGCAACAACGCATCGGCGGCCGCCCTCGACCTGCTTCGCTTCGAGCTGGATGTGCCGGTGCTCGGTGTCATCGACCCTGGGCTGCGGGCGGCGGTACGGGTCACCGCCAACTCCCGGGTCGGCGTCATCGCCACCGAGGGAACCATCGCCTCGGGTGCCTACCAGCGGGCCGTGCTGGCCCTGCGGGTGCCGGTCGAGCTGTGCTGCGCGGCCTGCCCCGGGCTGGTGGAGCTGGTGGAGCAGGGAGAGACGGACAGCGAGGCGGCCCGCGACCTGGTCGAGCGGCTGCTGGCCCCCTTGAGGGAGGCGGGGGTCGACACCTTGTTGTTGGGATGCACCCACTACCCGTTCCTGGCCCGCACCATCGGCGCGGTGATGGGGCGGGAGGTGGTGCTGGTGTCCTCGGCCGAGGAGACGGCCTTTGAGGTGCGCTCGATCCTGGACGAGACCGGTCTGGGCCGGCGCAGCCGGGCCAAGGGGTCTCACCGCTTCATCTCGTCGGGTGACATCGCCTGGTTCGAGGACATGGGCACCCGGTTGCTGGGCCTGGAGCTGGGCCAGGTGGAGCAGGTCAGCTGGGGGTCTCTGGCCGCCGGAGATGCCGCCCCGTCAGGTTGGGAGAGCAACGCGTGGGGTTGACCCTCACCGTGCTGGGTTGCGATGGCGGCTACCCGGCGCCGGGCGGGGCGGCCAGCGGCTACCTGGTGCGAGGAGCCGGCACGACCCTGTGGCTGGACGCCGGCCCGGGGACGCTGGCCAATCTGCAGCGCCACGTGAGCCTGGACGAGCTGGACGCGGTGGTGCTGAGCCACGAGCACCCCGATCACCGCAGCGACGTGGAGGGCCTGGCGGTGGCGCTGTCCCTGGGTGGATCTCGGCCAGGGACAGCGCCATGTGGTGTTGCCGTCGATGGGCGACCCAGCCTCCCGGTCTACGCCCCGGCCGGCCTGGCCGGGCAGGTGTATCACGACGGGTCCCCGGGTCTGACCTGGCACGAGGTGGCCGAGGGCGACCGGATCAGGGTGGGCGGTCTGGATCTGGTCTTTTCCCGCACCGATCATGGGCCACCCACCCTGGCCGTGCGGGTCGACGGCGACGGTGCCTGCCTGGGCTACTCGGCCGATTCGGGGCCAGCCTGGTCGCTGGAGGCCTTGGGGACCGACCTGGACCTCGCTCTGTGCGAAGCTACCTACTGTGCCCGCGACGAGGGAAGGAGCCAGCACATGAGCGCTCGCCAGGCGGCCACCTCGGCCGTGGAGGCCGGGGTCCGCCACCTCGTGGTGACCCACCGATGGCCGACGGTCTCCGCCGAGGAGGTCTTTGAAGAGGCCAGCGAAGCCTGGGGTCGTCCGGTGGACCAGGCCCGCATGGGGGCGACATGGGAGGTGGGAGCCCCGGCCCCCGGCCCCGTCGGGTCGCCGCCGCCACCCGGCTCAATGATCGTCCGGGCGACCGGAGATGACCCGACCGGCCGGGCGATCGGCGGCCGGCTGTGAGAGCTGACGGCCGAGACGTCATCGACCTGCGGCCGGCGTCGATCCAACGAGACTTCACCGAGCTGGCCCCCGGCTCGGTCCTGGTGACCATGGGACGGACCAAGGTGCTTTGCACTGCGTCGATCGAGGATCGGGTCCCGCCGTGGCTGCGCGGTGGCGGCAAGGGTTGGGTGACCGCTGAGTACTCCATGCTGCCCGGCTCCACTGCCGAGCGAGCCAGTCGAGAAGCAGTCAAAGGGCGCCAATCGGGACGAACCCAGGAGATCCAGCGCCTCATCGGGCGGGCCTTGCGCTCGGTGTGCGACCTGGAGGCCATGGGCGAGATGCAGGTGGTGCTGGACTGCGACGTGCTCCAGGCCGATGGTGGCACCCGCACGGCTGCCATCTGCGGGGCCTACGTGGCCCTGCACGACGCATTTGCCCGTCTGGTCCAGCAGGGCAAGCTGGATGCCCAGCCGCTGTCCGAGGCCTGCGCGGCGGTCTCGGTGGGAGTTGTCGAAGGAGTCTGCCTGCTGGACCTGGACTACTCCGAGGATGTGCGGGCCGACGTCGACATGAACGTGGTGATGACGGAGTCTGGACGTTTTGTGGAGGTTCAGGGTACTGCGGAGGGGGCTCCCTTTGCCCGGGACGAGTTGGACATGCTCCTCGACCTGGCCGAGCACGGCATCGCCCAGCTCCTCGACCTCCAGGCCGAAGTGCTTACCGACGATCCTCCCCCCCGGCTGGCTCCTGGCCAAAAGGCGCCTGAGCCGGCCCCCGACCCTCGGCCACCTCCGGCTGGTCCCGCCGCCGAGTCAGCCTCGGACGTTCCCGCCTGGCGGGAGCCGTGGACGGCATCCTCCGAACGACCGTCCCTGCCCCTTGACGGCTGAGGCCCCGGACGGCTGGGCTACCTACGGCTGTGACCCTTGACGGCTGAGAGGCTACGCCTGGTCCTGGCCACGGCCAACCCCCATAAGGCGGCCGAGATCGCCGAGATCCTCTCCGAAGTGGTGTTGATGCCCCGACCCCGGTGGGTCCCGGAGGTGGAGGAGACGGGGACCACCCTGGAGGCCAATGCCGCCCTCAAGGCGCTGGCCCTGGTGACGGCCACCGGGGAGCCGGCGCTGGCCGACGACACCGGCCTGGAGGTGATGGCCCTGGGGGGAGAACCGGGGGTCTGGTCGGCTCGCTTCGCCGGACCTGGGGCTACCTACGCCGACAACGTGGCCAAACTGCTCTCCGCGCTGGAGGGAGTCGGCGACCGAAGCGCCCGATTCAGGACCGTGGCCCTGGTGGCCTTTCCTGACGGACGTCAGGTAGTCGCTGAAGGTCTAGTGGAGGGTGCTATTAGCTCGATGCCCCGAGGCTCTGGTGGTTTCGGCTACGACCCAATCTTCGTGCCCGAGGGGGGTGGCGAGCGGACCTTTGCCGAGATGACGCGGGACGAGAAGAACGGGCTGTCGCACCGAGGGCGGGCCTTTGGCGCCCTGGCCGCCGCTCTAGAGGGCCTCACACTTCCCTAACCTCTGGCTGACCTCTGCCTCATGTCACCCAGGTTGTATATGAGGTGGCGGTCGGGTGCCATACCTGATCTCCGAATACCACAAGCCAACATCGAACAGGGAGACACATCCAGATGCGTCGTATTGTCGCCAGCCTCGGGGCCGGGGCGGCCCTCACCATGGGTGGTCTGGCCTACTCCGCCACTGCGGTCAGCGGCGGCTCGGCCCAGCCGACCACTGCACCGATTATGCTCACTTCGGCCAACACGCCGGCTTCCATCGTGCCCAATGGCGCCAAGGCTGCCCATGCCAAGGCTCATCCATCTGTCCATGGCCACCGCGGCGCCTTCGGCCTGACTCGCCGGGTGGTCCACGCCGATCTGGTGGTCAAGGCCAAGGGGGGTGCCTTCAAGACGGTTGACATCGACCGGGGGACCATCACGGCCATCTCCTCTGGTTCCATCACTCTGTCCAGGTCGGACAAGGTCAGCGTGACGGAGGCCATCGGCTCGACCACCCGCTTCCCGGGGCGGCCCGAGGCCCAGCTCAAGGTGGGCGACAAGGTGGTAGTGATCTCCAGCGCCGGTCAGGCCACTGCCATCCGCACTCCTGGCGTTCACGCCAAGGCGCCGGGGCACAAGGCGCCGGGAGCCATCGGGCCGTCATCCCCGTCGCCTTCGACGACCGCACCGAGTAGTCCGGCGGCTTCCACGACGGCGCCTTCCACGACCAGCTGATCATTTCGCTCGCCAAGTGGGTCAAGATCCCAGCTGCATGAGGCAAGGATTTTGGTCGTCTGTGCCGTGGTGATGAGGTTGGGTTAGTTTGGGCGGCCGTGAGTCAGCGGCCCCAGCTGCGGTACTGGCGTTACTGAACTACTGAGTGATTCGGAACGCCATGAGCAGCATGACCACAGTCGGCCCCGATCAGGACTCGGAAAGGGCGGCGCACCGACACCGCCGCCGCGTGACCGCTAAATGGGCGGTCGGCGCAATCGCCTGCTACCTCGCCCTGGCGGTCTTTGCCTACTGGGGGTCGTGGTCCAGAGGAGCAGCGCGGACATCGTTGTGCGGAGGGTGCGGCGATATCGCCCTCAACAGCTGGTTCCTGGCCTGGACTCCCTTCGCAATCCTCCACGGCCACAACCCTTTGCTAAGCACCTGGGCCAATTACCCACACGGTGTCAACCTGATGGACAACGCCAGCATGATGCTGCCGGCCCTCCTGGTAGCCCCCGTCACCCTGGCCCTTGGTCCTCTGGTTAGCTTCAACCTTCTCGCCACCCTGGCCTTCGCCGGATCGGCCACCGCTGCCTTCTTCGTCCTGCGCCGTTACGCCCCTTGGCCTCCGGCCGCCTTTGTAGGCGGCCTTTTGTACGGCTTCTCGCCCTACATGGTGAACCAGGGTCTCGGCCATATCCATCTCACGCTGGTAGCCTTTCCTCCCCTGTTAATGCTTGTCCTGGACGAGGTGCTGGTCCGTCAACGGAGACCGCCTATCCCGTGTGGGATCATCCTGGGACTATTGGTTGTCGCCCAGTTCTTCACCTCCACTGAAGTCCTGGCCAGTACCGCCATCATGGCTGCTATCGGGGTGGTGATACTCCTTGGCGTTCGTCGCTTAAGTGGCTCCTGTATGCGGCGCGCCAGCGTCTCCCTGTTGGTAGCCGGAGTGGTGGCCGTTGTGATACTCGCCGTCCCGCTTTACGTGCTGGTGGCCGGGCCCCAGCACATCAATGGGCCAGCACAGCCGAATGGAGCCATCTACTCGGCGAACATGGGAGGTCCAATCGTTGCGCCTGGAACCATGGTGTTCAGCACGGCTCGTTCGTCGATGACTTCTGCCAAGTGGTTTGGAATCGCCGACATCGTTGAAAACGGCACGTATCTTGGTATTCCTCTTCTAATGGTGCTCGCCTTGGTGGGTCTCCGGTTCCGGCGAGAGCGACTGGTCTGCTTCGGACTGGCGATGGCGGCTATTGCGTTCGTGATAGCTCTCGGTGCCCGGCTTGACGTTGGGACAAGGAGGACAGGGATTCGATTGCCCTTTACCATCTTTCAGCATCTACCATTGCTGCAGAGCCTCTTGGCGGTACGGTTCATGCTCTACGTCGACCTGTTCATCGGTCTCGTCTTGGCCGTTGGCATTGACCGCATCCAGTCTGTAGGTTTCGGGGCGTTAAAGGGAGGGCTCAGGGCCGGAGCAGTAGCCACTCTTGTCGGCATGGCAGCTTTGGTTCCCCTCGTTCCCAGGTGGCCCTATTCAACCCAACGGGAGGAGGTGCCGAGGTGGTTTGTCTCCAACGACGTTCGCGTAGTTCCTGCCGGCAGTGTCGTGGTGACTTACCCGTTCGGGCCCACTCCGTACAGTCCCCTACTATGGCAGGCCCAGGCGAACCTGCGTTACCGGATACCGGATGGTGACTTCCAAACGCCGGGTCCCGGAGGACGGGTTACGGTCCTCCCCAACCCCACCACCCTCCAGGCCTTGCTCACCGACTATTACACCGGTGAACCCCCCCCCGCCTTGTCCGCCAGCCTTATTACCCAGGCCAGAGCAGACTTAGAGAGGTGGAATACCTGGGCAGTAGTGGTTGCACGTGAAGGAGCAGCGCCAAATAGGGCTGTGGAACTGTTCCGCCGGGTGCTCGGCGAGCCCCCGACCTGGCACGACGGCGTTGCCGTCTGGACCGACTGCCCGGCCGCGCCCGGAGAGCATCTGACAGGGCCCGGCTCGGTCCCTCCTGGGATCGGCGGGGCACGGTAGCCTTGTCGGATCGGCCGTCCCGGTTTCCTGCAGGTGGCCCGCCACTGTGCCATCAGCCTGTCGGAGCTGGAGTGGCGTTTCACGGGGTCTGGAGGGCCGGGTGGCCAGCACGCCAACACGGCGAACACTCGCGTCGAGCTCCGCTTCGAGGTCGCTGCATCGTCATCGCTCGGGCCCCGGCAGAAGGCGCGCCTGTTGGACCGACTGGGTCCGGTGGTGCGGGTGGTTGCCTCCGACGAGCGGTCGCAGGCTCGCAACCGCCAGATCGCCCTCGATCGACTCGCCGATCGCTTGGCAGTAGGGTTGCAGGTCAAGCGGGAGCGCCGTCCCACCAGGGCCACCCGTGGGTCGCAGGTCCGGCGCCTCGACTCCAAGCGTCGCCAGGGCGATCGCAAGCGCCAGCGCCGCACCGGAGCGGACGACTACTGAGTTGAGCTGAGCCCGTCAAGGAGTCCCCCGGGGTGGGGCCAGCACAGGAAGTCGGCCGGAGTGACCCTGGGTGACCAGGTTGGCTGGTGAGACCGGGCAGGCCAGCGACGCCCTGTCCACCCTGAAGGTGACGATGCCTCCCGGTCCGGCCTGGCCAACCCGGGTGAAGCCAGCCATCTGGCCCAGGGCAGCCACAAGCGCCTCCCCCGTGGTGTGCCATACGTCCGTGGAGATGTCGTAGAGACCGGTATGAACAGCCACGTACTCGATCGAGTGTCGGGAGACGAGCCTGGCCCACAGACAGGAGTCGACCGGCACGCCAGCTATTCCTGTGAGGTCGCTCACGGCCGCGATGATGGCCGGCGTTGCGAAGGGAGAGTAGCCACCGGCGATTTGGATGGGGTGGCCCACTGCCTCGTAGCCGTAGTTGGAGGCTCGCGCATCGGTAGGAGCAAATGGGGGCAGGTCGAGAACTACGGACCGGGCCGGTACGCCCGCCAGAGGCGGTGGCACGGGGTTGAAGCTGTAGAAGCCGGCCGGTAGCTCGGCGATGATGCCCACCAGCGCGACAACGGCGACCAGGACCCGAAGGGTGGGCGGGCGGAAGGCCTGGATCCCCATGGCCGCCAGCACGGCCAAGATGACGCCGGCCGCAATGTCGATTCGGCCCGGCACCCGGATATAGCTCAGTGGGGGTATCGCCCGTGCTGCCTGCTGGATGGCTGGGTACTTCGTCAGACTGGGCCCGATGGCCACAAAGGCGACGATCCCAAGGCCCAGCAGCAGTCCCACTGCCAGGAGTCGCTTGCCGCCTCGGCATATAGACCAAACTAGTCCCACCCCGGCCAGCGACGCGATGACCACGCCGGGATAGATGTAGCGCTCCCCTTGGGGAGGCACCTTGGCGGACAGCAGGCTTCTCACGCCGGGAGCGTAAGCGGCGGCCATGGCGGCCGACTGACCGTTGGCAGTGGCGCTCGGCCCCAGGACGTACACGACGTCCACCACGGCCACGGCCAGAGCGCCGATCAGCATGGCGGCCAACGGCCAGACCAAGGTGCGAAGGTGCTGACGAGACAGTCCGGGGGCTCTCAGGATCACCCAGCCGATAAGGAGGAAGGCGGCGTACACGGCCAGCTGGAGCTCTGCGGACGCCATGATCGACACGAAGGTGACTGCGCATCCCCAGGCCGCCACCTGGGACCGCCGGCCCTGACGGCGCAGGGCGAGCTCGGCGCAGAGGACCAGGAGAGGCAGCAGAGGAGCCAACAGGGCATTGATGTGGCCCGTGCCCTGGAGGACTCGAAAGGGTTCAAACGCAAACGCAAAGCCGGCGACCGCACCGGCCGGAGGCGACAGCCCCAGCGAGCGAGCCAGAGCGTAGGTTGCTGCCGCGCAGGCTGGGAAAGCCAACAGGACCAAGGCGTTGTAGGCGGCGACCGGTCCTGCTATGAGGTCTACTGGTACTGAGACCAGGATCAGCGGCCAGCCAAACGGTTGCGGGAGTTGGTGGCCGAGACCAATGAACTGGTACGGGTCAGTCCAGGGGACGTGGGCCAGGCTGGTAAGAGCATGGGCCCACAACCACAGATAGTACGAAGTCTGGAGATGGTCGCCGTATGGGGGGGCGCCCTGGGCGTAGTGGCCGGCGATGAACCCACCTGACCAGGCGAGAGAGGATGGCCTGATGACGACGACGGTTCCGGCCATGACGAGTCCCAGATAGGCGAGGAGACCCACCAAGCGGGCCCTGCGACTCCGAGAGAGCTGACTCGGGCTGTTGGCGTCGGCTCCGGCCGTGAAACCTGCCGAGCCGCCAGGTGCTGCTTCGGTGGGCGTGGTCTCGGCTGTGCCCGTCATCTACGAGTCAGGTAAAGGGTCAGGCGGTCGACGTGTTGGGTCGTCATCTGCGAGCTGTGTCTGGCCAGGTAGGTGTCAAGGCCGGCGTAATGGAACAGACTCCGAGTCACGAGCGGGTCGACCAGGATGGCGGTAACCGGGCCTGTCAGCACTCTGGCGTCGATGACCGAGTGCCGCGGCAGGTAGGCCGCCTCCACGTTGGAGTAACCGGCGACGGCAACAGTCCCGTCAGACTCTGGGCGGTTGCTTATGATCTGAGCCGCGGCTGCATAGTCGGACGGCTGCAGGGTGGCCACGGTGGCGATGAACCGTTCGGTCAGAGCGGCAAAGGGTAGAGCCAAGAGCGTCAGTCCCCCAAAGCCAACGGCGGTCAGCGCCCCTCTCCCCGTAACTGTGCGTAAGCCGTGAGCGCGGTGGAGCAGCTCAGTCAGGCCCATGGCCACCAGAACGGCCAGTGGGGCCTGGTAGAGGTAGTAGTAGTGAGGAAGGGCGAAACCCACCAGGAATGACAGATAAGCCCAGGGCACGACGGCCGCGGCCAGCAAATAGAAATGGATCGGGCGGTGCCCCAACACCACAGCGGCCAGTATGGCCAACGCACCGATGGCTGTGACGGCAACACCGTAATTTTGGGTCTGCCAGTAAAGGTGGGACCACCAAGGGGGGTGGCGGTAAAGGGTGCTGGCCACGATGACCGGGTGTCCGGCGGCACCGTGGGCCGACTGGAAGCGCCACATGTAGCTGATGGCTGCTGCCGCTTGGGCCGGTCCGGCCGGAAGGTAAGTGGCCAAGACGGTGGCGGTGGCCACCAGGGAGGTGGCGGCTCCCTGAAAAATTGCGCGGGGCCAGCGTCCGGTTGCGGCCATCCCAGCCACTCCAGCCACCAGGACCACCGGCAGGACCAACACCCCGGGCGCCTTGCTGGCCGCAGCCAGACCCACTGCCGCGCCAGTGCCCAGGGCCCAACGCCAGCTTCCCGAGACTGCCCACTTCCAGCCCATCGCCACTGCTGTCATCATGAACAGAGCGGTGATGACGTCGAGCATCCCGTAGCGGGCGAGGTCCGCAACGTCAAGCTGGTAGCCGACGAACCACGCCGCGTGGGGTAAGAGCAGCCACAGGGCGAGGGCGACCAGGGCGGTCCACCATCCGCTCAACCGTCGGGTGAAGTCCCAGAGCACCACTCCGGTGAGCAGGCCCGCTAGGGCGGCGGGCACGCGGGCAGCCACCTGACCAGCCCCCATGACCAGTTGTGAAAGGCCCATGATGTCCTTGGCCAAGAAGGGATGCTCCTGGTTGGCACCGAAGTGACCGTGTACGTAGGCCAGCCCAGCCCGGGCATAGACCAGCTCGTCGGTGTTCCAGCTCGCCACCCCGAGGTGCCAAAAGGCAAGGAAGACACCCAGGCACGCAACGCAGGCCAGCAACACCCAATACCAAAACCGCGGAACTGGTTCTTCAGCAGGCCGCTGGCTCTCGGCGACTCGCCGCCAAGCCGTGGCGTCCACCGCCGCAGCGTACCTGTCGTCTCGCAATGGTTGACGCGGGCTGCCCACCTGACCTCCCGCCGCCTCTGGCGCCGCTGGTCGTCGGGGCCCACTGGCAGGTCAGAGGGCCTGTGCGGGCGGGGAGACTCGAACTCCCATCCCTTTCGGGACCGGGACCTAAACCCGGCGCGTCTGCCGCTTCCGCCACGCCCGCGACGGGTGTCGGCTCAGACTATCGGGCAGTCAACGACCGCTAGCCTTCCCCATATGGAAAGCCCTCCAGCCCTCAACATCTCCGGACAGAACCAGTCTGGCGGCTCCGACCGCACCCAGGACATCTTTCAGCGCCTGCTCAAAGAGCGCATCGTCTTCCTCGGCACGCAGGTGGACGAGACATCGGCCAACCTCATCTGCGCCCAGCTGCTGCTGCTCGACGCCGAGGACCGGGAACGGGACATCGCCCTCTACATCAACTCGCCGGGTGGCTCGGTGACCGACGGGCTGGCCATCTACGACACCATGCAGTACGTGACCTGCGACGTGGGGACCATCTGCGTCGGCCTGGCCGCATCCATGGGCCAGTTTCTCCTGTGCGCCGGCGCCCCCGGCAAGCGCTATGCCCTGCCCCACTCGCGCATCTTGATGCACCAGCCATCGGGCCAGATGCAGGGTATGGCGTCAGACATCGCCATCCAGGCGGAGCAGATCGTGTACCTCAAGCGGATGATGGCCGAGCGGATCTCCTTCCACACCGGCCAACCGGTCGAGCGAATCGAGACTGACTCGGACCGCGACCGATGGTTCACCGCCGAGGAGGCCTGCGAATACGGCTTCATCGACCGGGTCATCGACCGCTCGGCGGCGGCCAGCATCGACACCTGACTGGCGGCCCACAGGGGCGCTACCGATTCACCCCGGGAGCGACAGCCGGGTCGGGCTAGCATGGTCGGGACGTGCGAATCAGAGCTAGGGAGTTGACATGCTGAGCGGTCGCCAGACCGCCTCGGCCGTAACGGCGACCGAGGCGACCGGTGCATCGTTATCCGACGTCGGTGATCGAACCGCCAAACGCGGCCACAAGACTCCGCCGATGCGGGTCATAACCCCCGACGTCAGCGTATGGCGGCGGACCCTTGACATCTGGCGTTACCGCGAGCTGGTTGTCGGCTTGGTTCGCAAAGAGCTCAAGGTCAAGTACAAGAACAGCATCCTGGGCTTTATGTGGTCGATGCTCAATCCGGCCATGTACCTGGGGGTTTACTACTTCGTCTTCCAGATAGTCCTGGGAAGTGGAATCCCACTCTTTGCGATTTATCTGCTCTGTGGCCTGCTGGTCTGGAACATGTTCCAGACGGCGGTGTCGTCAGCCACCACGGCGGTGGTGGGCAATGCCAGCATCGTCAAGAAGGTCGCATTTCCGCGGGAAATACTCGCATTGGCGTCAGTCGGCGCAGCCCTGGTGTTCTTCTTTCTTCAGGGTATCGTGCTGGTCATATCCCTCATTGCATTCCACGTGGCCCCAGCTCTCAGCTACCTCCCGCTGCTGATACTCGCCCTGGTGGCAGTAGTGATCCTGGCCTCCGCTCTCGGGGTTTTTCTCTCGGCGGTGAACGTGTACCTGCGCGATGTCCAACACCTCATCGAGTTGGTGATGGTGGCGTGGTTCTGGGCCAATCCCATTGTATATCCTTACCAGTTGATCGCCGGTCGGCTGAGCCAGCACCATCTGCTATGGGTCTATTTCCTCAACCCAGTGACGCCCATAGTCCTGACCTTCCAGCGGGCCCTCTACGCAAAGGTGAGCCCAGTCAGCACCGTCCACGGCCACAGCCAGGTTGTACAAATCCTGCCGACCTACGGTCTGGAGTGGTACCTGTTCATCCTGCTCGGAGTCATCGCCGTGTCCTGTGCCCTATTCATAGGAGCGCTGGTTGTCTTCGGCCACCTAGAGGGCAACTTCGCCGAGGAGCTCTGAGTCAGTTGGCGCCGGTCATCGAGGTGGAGGAGGTGTCCAAGCGTTTTCGTCTTTACCACGAGAAGTACACGTCACTCAAGGAACGCGCCATCCATTTCGGGCACACTCCCTACGAGGAGTTCTGGGCCCTGCGTGACATCTCGATGGTGGTTGGGGAGGGCGAGACCGTCGGTCTCCTGGGACACAATGGCTCCGGCAAGTCCACCCTGCTCAACTGCGTCGCCGCCATCCTCCAGCCGACCAGTGGTCGCATTGTGGTGCGAGGACAGTTGGCAGCCATGCTTGAGCTGGGATCCGGTTTCCACCCCGAGCTCAGCGGCAGGGACAACATATACCTCAATGCCTCACTGCTGGGCATGGCCCGCCGGGAGATCGACAAGCGGTTCGACGCCATAGTTGCTTTCGCCGAACTCGAGCACTTTATCGACAATCAGGTCAAATATTACTCGTCAGGTATGTACACCCGCCTGGGCTTCGCGGTGGCAGTGAACATGGAGCCCGACATCTTGTTGGTCGATGAGGTGCTGGCCGTGGGAGACGAGAACTTCCAGCGCAAGTGCATCGACCGGGTGAGGTTGTTCCAGGATGAGGGTCGCACCATCGTCTTTGTCTCCCATTCACCGGATCTGGTGCGACAGATCTGCAAGCGAGTGTACGTGTTGCACCATGGTCATCTGGTGGCTGAGGGGCCCCCGGGGGAGGCCATTCGGGCCTACCGCGAGCACCTGCAGGCGATGGGGGAGGAGGTTCCCGATGACGAGACGTCGTCGGACGCCGTCCCCCGGTCAGCCGCCGGCGAGTTTGGTACGCAAGGTAGCGATGTTGCCGGGTTGGTTTCGTTGCCCGATGCGGCCCCGGCGCCGCCCCAACGACTGGTGAGCATCACGGAGGTGAGCATTGAGCATCCCGAGGCCGGAACCCGCCCATACCTGTTGCCCAATGAGCCCCTGACCGTACGGGTTAGCTATGAGGCGACCGAGGCGGTTGATGACGTGGTATTCGGGATCGCTGTTCACGATGTCAAGGGTGACCTGGTCTTTGGTGCCAATACCGAGACGATAGAGAAGCCGCTGGGCGTTATCGACGGGAAAGGAGAGGTGGCGTTCTGCTTCGATAGTATTCCCCTGCTGGACGGTACATATGATCTCATCATCGGTGTCCATCGTCATGCCGACGGACCTGTCTATGACTGGCGGGAAAACCAGGATCGTTTTGAGGTGATGAACCCGGCTCGTACCGTTGGGCTGGTGGCCTTACCACTGCGGATAGACGTCAGCCGGCGGTCGGGTGACGAGCGGGTGGCGGGTTGACAACCACTGAGCCGGGGGGCACCGCGGGTCCTCGGGACCCGCCGGGGGTACCCCGGGGTGCTACGACTGGCTCTCCGTCCACGTCGGGACCGACCCAGGGCGGCTTACCGGAGTCGAGTAGTCCTGGGTTCTTGGTCGGGATCATGTCCGAGATCGACCAGGAGGTGCGGCGGCGGCGGGCGGCGGGCGAATTTCCGCCCAGCTTCGAGCGCCGTCTCGATCTCCTGTTCTCCCGTTTCGCCCCGGTAGGGACCAAGGAGGGCTACTTCGAGGAGGCCCTCAACCTGGCCGACCGCGCCGCCTATGTGGACATCGACGTGCCACTGCGTTCCAACATCGCAGGAGTCGCCTTGTTGAAGCGCACCCTGCGCAAGCTGATGGCCTGGTACTTGAACTACGTCGTCCAGCAGCTGGTGCGATTCAGCTCGGCCACCATGCGCGTCCTGCACATGTTCGACGACCGGCTGGGCGAGCTGGAGGAGGAGGCCCGGGCCCGTCGCCCTCATCCACTCCGGGAGGATGATCGGCTGACCCCCGAGGAGCTCTTCACAGCAGTGGAGCCACTGCCCGCCCAGGCGGGATGGTCGCCGCCCGATCCAGGGGCTGAGGTGGGGGAGTGGGCCAGTCTGATTCGCACGGTGCTGGGGCCCAGCCGGGGGCGGGTGCTGCACGCCGAGTGTGCCAGCGGCGGCCTGGTTGCGGCACTGGCGGCCGACGGCATCGATGCGTACGGAGTGGATCCCAGAGCTGCGTTGCTGGACCTGCCCTCGGCCCTTGGGCTGGACGTCCGCCGGGAGGACGTCCTGGAGCATCTGAGAGCGGTGGCCGTTGGATCGCTGGCCGGCCTGGTGCTCTCCGGTTGTGTCGACTACCTATCCGTGCGCGAGCAGCGGGCCCTGGCCGACCTGGCCTTCGACCGCTTAGCTCCGGGGGGGTTAGTGGTGATAATTGGTATCATGCCCAATGCGTGGGCCCACTCGACTGCGGTAGTAGAGGTTGATCTGGCCCCGGGCCGACCCCTGCATCCAGAGACGTGGTGTCACCTGCTCGAGCGCCGAGGCTTTGATGATATCGAGGCTCACCGTGGCGCGGAAGAGCCAAGATTGGGCATCGTCCAGGGCGCCGAACCTGAGATTGGCGTCCTCAACGCCAATCTGGGCCTTATCGACAGAGTGTTGTTCGGCCCAGCCAGCTTTGCGGTCGTCGGTGTCCGTCGCCGTCCGTGAGCGACGCAAGACAAGGCCTCGTTCGCGCCATCCATCAGTTCGTTCCCTCGCTGGCTGCGCGTGACGCCATCGGCTCCCATACCCTTGCCGTCCAAACGCTGCTGAGAGAGATGGGTTTCGAGTCTGAGATCTTTGCCGACGAGATCAAGCTGGAGCTGGACGGGCGGGCCCAGCCCTATGCCCGCTATCGGCGCCAGGCTTACCGTGCCGATACCTGGTTGCTCTATCAGAGCTCCATCGGCAGTCCGATAGCCGGTTTCCTGGCCGAGCGCCGAGAGCCCAAGATCCTCAATTATCACAACATCACACCTGCCCACCTGCTTGAGGGGTGGGACCCCTATGTCGGAGAGGCCGTGACCAACGGTAGGCGCCAGCTCGAGCTACTGGCTCCCGGAGTGTCGGCCGCCATTGCCGTGTCCAGCTTCAATCGAATGGAGCTGGTGTTGGCCGGCTACCGATCTGTCGCCGTGGCCCCCCCGCTCATCGACCTGCAGGCTTTTGATCAGCCTGCCGACGCGGCCACTCTTCGTCGCCTCGAGGATGCCAAGGTTGGCGGTGGCAGGTCCCTGCTCTTCGTTGGCCGTATCTCTCCCAACAAGGCCCAGCACGACCTGGTCAAGATGCTGTTTGCCTACCGGCGGGTATATGACCCGCTCGCCCAGCTCCATCTGGTGGGGGCATCGTTTTCCGACTCGTATCGGGAGGCCCTGCTCAGCTTCGCCCACTCCCTGGGCCTGGAAGGAGCCGTCCACCTGGCCGGATCGGTAACGCCGGGTCAGTTGGCTGCTTATTACCAGGCGGCTGATGCCTTCGTCTGCTGTTCGGACCATGAGGGGTTCTGCATTCCCTTACTCGAGGCCATGTACCACCGTCTGCCCATTGTGGCCTATGGAGCGGCCGCGGTCCCCGAGACCGTGGGTGGAGGGGGCTTGGTGATCGAAACCAAGGAGCCAGCTCGGATGGCGGCGGCGGTTCATCGGGTGTTGAGCGACCCTGGCCTGCGGCAGGCCCTGATTGTCACCGGGCAGGCCCACTTGTCCGATTTCCGCCTGGAGCGCACCAAAGCCCAGTTTGCGGCGGCGGTGACGACTGCCATCAGTCGCCCCGCCGGCCAACCTCCGGTAGGCCAGAGCCCGGTAGGCCAGCCCAGGCTGGGCCACCGGGTTGTCCGTCATACCTCGGGCCGAGTCTGAGCCATGGGCGGCATTCACCAGTTCGTGCCTGCCTTGCTGGAAGGGGATGCTACGGGCGGTCATGTCCTTGAGATTCGCCAGTTGGTCAGAAGCTTTGGCCTTGAGTCGGACATCTACGTCGAAACCATCGACTTAGGACTCGCCCCCCGGGAGGCCCGTCATTTCAGCGACTATCCAAAGACCAGGGCCGACGGCGATGTCCTCCTTTACCATTTGGCGGTCGCTTCGCATCTGGCTGACTTCCTCTACACCCGGCCCGAGCCGCTGGTAATCGACTATCACAATCTCACCCCGGCTCAGTTCTTTCGGGGTTGGGATCCGAGGGCGGCTCTGTACCAGGTCTGGGGCAGGGCTCAGGTCGCTCGACTGGCAGACCGGGCAGTCCTGGCCCTGGCTGACTCGGCCTTCAACCAAGCCGAGCTGGTGGAGCTGGGATATGAGGACACGGTGGTCGTGCCCATACTGATCGACCTGGATGCCTTCGACGCAAAGGTGGACGAGAAGGCTCTGGACCGCCTGGCCGCGGCCAAGGCGGATGGGGGAGCGGATCTGTTGTTCGTGGGTCGGATCTCTCCCAACAAGGCCCAACACGACCTGGTCAAGGCGCTGCTGGCCTACCGACGCCTCTACGATTCGGCGGCCCGCCTGCACCTGGTCGGCCGACCCCAGTCGCCCGTATACCTTGCTGCCCTGCGCCGCTACGTCAGCGACCTCGGACTCTCCGACTCGGTGGACCTGGCCGAGGGGGTGAGCCAGGCAGAGCTGGCTGCCTACTATCGGGCGGCCGATGTGCTGGTGAGCTGCTCGGAGCACGAGGGGTTCTGCGTGCCGTTGTTGGAGGCCATGCACCAGGGGGTCCCGGTGGTGGCTTACGGGGCGGCGGCGGTTCCAGAGACCCTGGGACCGGGCGGCATCGTGCTCGCCAGCAAAGCACCGCTGGTCGTGGCGGCAGCCATCGACCGAGTGATTCATGACGCCCGGCTGCGGTCCGGCCTGGTGGCTGCCGGGCGCAGGCGTCTGGCGGACTTCTCCCCGGAGCGCACTCGCGGTCGTCTGGTCGAAGCACTCGGTCGATTCCTCCCGGGCGACGGTGGCTCTGGCACGGCGGACGCACCCGGCTCGGCTGATCAACCGGCCGCCAGCGGTGTCGGGGCGGGACCCAGATGAAGGTTGCCTACGTGGTGCCCCGTTACGGCCCTCACGTCATTGGCGGGGCGGAGGGGGGCGCTCGGATGCTCGCCGAGAGGTTGGTTTCCCAACTGGGTTGGACCGCCGAGGTTTTCACTACATGCGCCCGAGACCTGTTGACGTGGCAGGACGAGGACGATCCGGGCGAATCGGTGGATCACGGCGTGGTGGTGCATCGGTACCGCTCGGTGGCGGGCCGACATCCCGGCTTCTTCTCGTTCTCGGATCGCGTCTTAGCCGCGCCCAGAGTGGCCTCGGAGGCAGACGCCGAGCACTGGGTCGATCTCCAGGGCCCGGTGTGCCCCGAGCTGGTGGACGCCGTGGTGGCCAGCGATGCCGACCTGGTGGTGTTCTACCCTTACCTGTACTACCCCACCGTGCGGGCCATAGGGTTGGTCTCCGAACGGGCCGTCCTGCATCCGGCAGCCCATGACGAGCCCGCCCTGTTGTTGCCGATCTTCCGTTCGACCTTCGCTGCCGCTGCCGGCTTCGCCTATCACACCACGAGCGAGCGTCATCTGGTCCAGCACTGGTTCTCGGTGGCCGAACGGCGCCAAGCCATCATCGGTCTGGGGGTGGACGAGAGACCCGTGGCTTGCGATACGTCCGCTGACTTCGACGGTGTGGGTGATCGACCTTATCTGTGTTGCCTGGGCCGGGTCGACGACCTCAAGGGCTCTCGCCTGCTGGTCGAATTCTTCGCCGTCTACAAGCAACGTCGCCCCGGTGCTCTGGCGCTGGTAATGGTCGGTCCCATTGCCACCCGACCGCCCCCGCACCCTGATGTGTTCCTCATCGGCCCGGTGGACGAGGCGACCAAGTGGTCAATCCTCAGCCAATCGACCGCCGTTGTCTCGCCTTCGGCCAACGAGTCCTTCTCAGTTGTGATCATGGAGGCTTGGTGCGAAAATAGGCCGGTCCTGGTCAACGCGGCCTGCCCACCCACGGTTGAGCATTGCCGGGCATCAGGCGGTGGCCTCTGGTTCGACGGCTATGCCAGCTTTGAGGCCGCGGTGGATCGGCTCCTGGCCGATGCCGCGCTGCGCCGGGTCTTGGGCGAGCACGGCAGACACTACGTCGACGCCCACTACCGATGGCCTAAGATCATCGAGCGCTACGGTCGATTTCTCGAAGCGGTGGCGAGTTAGGATGGAGCAACCATCCGGGGCGCAACGATGATGAGCCAGTGGCCGAGGACGCGGTAGTGATCAACCGAGGAAGGTTGCATGTGGGGCCCTACTTCAAGCGGCTCACCAGTGGTCGGCGTCACCCGAGGCTGACCGGACAGGAAAACGTTGATCGTGGAGTTGGCCTCAGCGCTGTTCAGTCCGTCTGGGAAGCCCAGGCGCAGGCGGATCCGTTGTGGGCCGTCCTCAGCGAGCCAGACAAGCGCGGGCGCCAGTGGGATGTCGAGGCTTTCATGGCAACCGGGGAGGAGGAAGTGGCCAAGGCCATGGCCCGCTGGTCAGCCCTGGGTGGCAACCTTCCCGATCACGACTTGGCGGTGGATTTCGGTAGTGGCGTAGGCCGGTTGACCCAACCGCTGGGACGTCGATTCGATCGAGTGGTTGGTGTGGACATCTCGCCAACCATGGTGGCACTGGCCCAGCGGCTCAACCAGTGTGGACAGCGTGTTGATTATGTCCTCAACAGTCAGCCGCACCTTGCGTTCCTGCCGGCGCGCTCCGCCAGCCTGGTCTTCAGCCACATAACGCTTCAGCATCTACCCCCCGAGGCCGCTGAGGGCTACCTGCGGGAGTTCCTGAGAATAGTGAAGCCCGGAGGGGCGATCGTGTTCCAGCTTCCCTCTCATTTCTCCGAGCAATACCTGCCGAGGGATCGCAGCGATACGCCAGTTCCAGAGACAGCTCGCCAAGGCCAGGTCGTGGTAGTCGAGACTCCCCGCCAGGTTGCACCGGACCAGCAGTTCAAGCTGCAGGTGGAGGTCACCAATCGCAGCCGCGAAGCCTGGACTCAGAGCGCGCAACACCCTTTGAATGTCGGCAACCACTGGGTCAAACCGGGAACCGGAGAAGTGCTGACTCACGACGACGGCCGTGGCCGCCTACCGGGCCGGCTGCCGGCGACCGAGACCGCCAAGGTTCAGTTGGCAGTCCGCGCTCCGGTCGACCCCGGGCGCTACGAGGTGCAGGTAGACGTGGTCCAAGAGGCGGTGAGTTGGTTCGGCATCGCCAATGCCGGGACACGAGTGCCGATCGACGTGATCGAGGTCGAAGAAGATGCAGGAGTTCCTCAGGTGGTCAGTCATCTGCCCCGACCGGCATACTCGTCAAGCAGCGTCTTCGGTGACCTCATCAGTGACGATTCGTTCGAGGCGCCCCCATTTGCCATGAATGCCATACCAAGACCCGAGGTGGAGGCGCTCCTGAACGATCACCAGGCCATCCTGCTGGGGACTGACGAGTGGGTGACCGAATGGCACAGCTTCATGTACTACGTGCAGGCAGCCACTTGACTCAATGAGGGATTGACCAATGCTCGACGTGGACGGACAGGTGATCTCTGCCGCAGACCTGGTCGCGCGGGTCGAACAGCTGTTGGGGTCGATTCGGCTCACCCGGGACCCGGGTGACAGGGGATCAGTCCGATCGTCTCCAGGTCCGGAGACGAGTACCCAGGCCAGGCAGGGCCGCCTGAGCACGCTGGCCGAGCTGCGAGCCCGGATGCAGCCACCACTGCTAACCAGGGGGGCGGGACTCGGCCGTCAAGCGGCGTGGCTCGTCAAGCGGCTGATTCGCAAGTTGATTCTCTGGTATGTCGAGCCGCGCTTCGAGCTTCAGCGGGACTATGACGCCAATGTGATGGATCTGTTGTGCGAGGTCGATCAGGAGCTGAGCAGCCTACACGCCGACCGGCGACGCCTGGATCTCGAGCTTGCGGCGATTCGCAGGCTGAACGTCGCCGCCCGGCTGGCGTTGGTGTCCTCGCTGGAGCGTGCGGGCGAGCTACGCAGACGTCTCGAACAGCTCGCGGCCAGCTCAGCCACCATGGGCGAGGTGCAGTCTCTGCGCCGGGATGTGTCGGCCGTGCTAGATCGATTGGGCGCCGCCTCCGTTGCCGGAGCCGATATCGACTATGTGGCCTTCGAAGATCGATTCCGAGGTTCGACGGACCAACTTCGCCAGGCTCAGGCCCGCTATCTGACCCTGTTCCCACCGGCGGGCGTTGCTGGGGCCATCCTGGACGTCGGCTGTGGGCGCGGCGAGATGCTCGAGCTGTTGCGAGAGGCAGGCCACGACGTGCTGGGTGTCGACCTTGACGATGGCATGGTCAGAGTTTGCATCGACAAGGGACTCCCCGTGGTTCGAGGGGATGCCATACACACCCTTGGGCAGATGGATGACGGCTCTTTGAAGGGGATCTTCTGTGCTCAGGTGGTGGAACACCTGCTCACCTCCGAACTGGAGCAATTTGTCCGCCTCGCATGCGACAAGCTCCGACCGGAAGGCGTCTTGGTGATGGAGACGATCAATCCCCGTAGCTCGTTTGCTTTGGGTGATCACTTCTTCGCGGATACCTCCCACGTGAGGCCTGTCCATCCTGAGACCTTGCGTTTCATCTGTGAACAAGTGGGATTCTCCTTGGTCCAGCTTGAGGAGCGATCTCCTCACCCAATGCTCGAGGCCGTGGGAGAGCTCCCGGCGAACAAGGTTGGCGAGGTGGTCGAGGCGCTGGTCCGGAGCGTCTTCGGCTACCAGGACTACGCGATCGCAGCTACCAGGTGAACCGCCACTATGGAGCCGTCCACCAGGTTCACTCTGGGACCGCCATGGGTGACGCCATCACTCAGCAGATGCTGCGTCTCCAAGAGCACCTGCGCGCCATGGGAATGGTTTCTGAGGTCTTTGCTGAGCATGTTGCCCCGGAGTTGGTCCGGAGCATCCACCCGATTCACGGATACCAGGGATCGGAGCATCACCTGCTTCTGGTCCATCACTCCATGGGCAATGCCGCATTTGACCGAGTGATTGACTTACCCAACGACATCGTGGCCATATACCATAACATCACACCTGAGCAATACTTCGAAGACGAAATCGTTCGGGGCTGGCTCCGACTTGGTCGGGAACAGTTGGCCATCCTGGCCCGGCGGGCTCGCCTTGGTGTGGCAGTCTCCAACTTCAACCGACGCGAGATGCTGGCCGTCGGGTTCCGGCGACCTGAGGTGTTGCCGGTGCGGACGGACTTCTCCGAGTTCGCCTCCGCTGCAGCCTCCGGCGTTTGGAGGTCGAGTGACTGGCTCTTCGTTGGACGGGTGGTCGCCAACAAGTGCCAGCACGACCTGGTGCGGGCCTTCGCCATCTACTGCAGGGAATTCGATGGGGATGCCCGCCTCCTACTGGTAGGCGATATCTCTGACAACGACTACACCGGGCTGGTTCGCAGGGAGGCAGCGCGGCTTGATCTAGCGGACAGGGTGCTGCTGCTCGGGAAGCTCTCGGCTCAGCAGCTCAAGTCGGCGTTTGCCGGAGCCGGGGTCTTTGTCTCGCTGAGCGAGCATGAGGGGTTCGGCGTTCCGATCCTCGAAGCGATGGCAGCGGGTGTGCCGGTGCTGGCCTTTGCCGCGGCTGCCATCCCCGAGACGATGGGAGGTGCCGGTGTTCTGCTGCGGAGCAAGGAGCCTGCAGTAGTGGCCTGCGCGGTCGAGGCCATCCGGCAGGATCAACCATTGCGCGAGCGGTTGACCTGCCGCCAACTCCAAAGGGTTCGCCAGGTACAGGCGTTTGACACTCGAGGCCTGCTGGCCCACATCATCGCTCGAGCGTCGGGACAGGCGTGCCCCTTGGAGGTCCAAGTCCAGGGCCCATTCGAGACCAGCTACAGCCTGGCCATGACGAATCGCAAGCTGGCGGAGGGCCTCTCCGCGGATCCCGGCTACGCCGTGTCGATATATGCCACCGAGGGGCCAGGCGACTATGCACCCCGGACCGAAGATCTGACCAGTATTCCCGCCGCCACCGCACTTTACGGCCGTTCTCAGGGGGTGCCGTATCCGCACGTGGTGATCCGCCAGATGCATCCTCCCCGGGTGATCGATTCTCCGGGGGCCATTACCTGCGAATACTTCGGTTGGGAGGAGAGTCGGGTTCCCCCCGAGCTGGTACACGACTTCAATCGCTACCTCGATGGAGTCGGAGTCATGTCGCACTTTGTGCGAGACGTGCTGCGTGAGTCGGGAGTCGACATCCCCGTCCGAGTGGTGGCAAACGGTGTGATGCCACCTGATCCGGGGGCAAGAGTGAACCTGGCGGAGCTGGAGGGCCTTCGGGCCTTCCGGTTCTTGAACATCGGCTCGGCCTTTCCCCGCAAGGGCCTTGACGTCCTCCTGAAGGCATACTTCGCCGGGTTCGATGGATCGAGCGACGTCTCTCTGATCCTCAAGACCTTCCCCAATCCGCACAACGAGGTGGCGACGCTGCTGAGCCATCTCAGGGCCAGCCATCCTCATGCTCCTGATGTGCGGTGGATCGACCGAGATTTGGACGACTCTGACATCCAAGGTCTTTACAACCTGGCCAGCTGCTATGTCCATCCCGCCCGGGGCGAGGGCTTCGGGCTCCCGGTGGCGGAGGCCATGGCGGCGCAGATACCGGTTATCAGTATCGAGTATTCCGGTCTGGCCGATTTTGTCTCTGATGAGACGGCCATCACCATTCCCTACCGGCTCGAGCAAGCGACCAGTCATTTCGATTTGGCCGGTTCGACATGGGCCGAGCCTGACCAGGAGCATCTGGCATTGGAGATGCGGCGTCTGGTAGATGACCCAGGCGCCGAGGGGGTACTTGAGCGGGTCAACCGCGCCGCTGAACTCATACGAAGGCGCTTTACTTGGGAAGCTGCCGTCGGGCGGTGGCGTGACTTCCTCGAAGAGCTCGAGTACGGGGCCCAGGTACCCAAGGTCGCCATGGTCTCCACATGGAACTCTCGTTGTGGCATTGCTGAGAACACTCGTTACCTGTTGGATCAGGCTTCGGGATCACTTGATGTTGAAGTACTGGCCAACAATGGGGTGGAGATCCTTGATGTGGCCTCGGAGGTTGGCGTGTCTAGGTGCTGGTCCGATCGGTGGAGCCCTGAGCTTGATGAGCTACGGGATGCGCTCCGGCTGTCGGACGCCGATGTGGTGCATTTTCAGTTCAACTTTGGCTTCTTCGAGTTGCAACACCTCGCGCAGCTGATCAATGACGAGCTCCCGCGGCGAGCTGTGGTGATGTCACTGCACCGGACCAAGGACATAGAGATCGACGGTGAGCTGGTAAGCCTGTCGGAAATTCGCTCGACACTGTCGCGAATGGATCAGCTGATCGTCCACCAGCGGTCTGACGCCATGAACCTGATTGAAATGGGGATAATCGACAATGTCCGCGTCGTTCCACTGGGCACGGCACCCTGCCCACCTGTCACGCCGGCCCAGGCGCGCCAGGCCATGGGACTCGTAGACCGACCGGTGATCGGTACCTTCGGCTTCCTCCTCGGCCACAAGGGCACGCTCGAGCTGTTGGGGGTGGTGGACGCGCTTCGCTCCGAGTTCTCAGGGCTCTGCCTGCTTGCTTTGTGTGCCCGCCACCCCGATGTCCGATCAGCGGACTATGAGGACACCGTTCGTGGCGAGATCGAGCGGCGTGGGCTGGAGGACAACGTTATCCTCGAGACAAATTATCTACCCGATCAGGTGGCGCGCACCCTGCTGCGGGGGGTGGACGTCATCGTGCTTCCGTATCAGGAGACTCACGAGTCGTCCAGCGCCGCCCTACGCTTCGTCCTGCCGCTGGAGCGGCCGATCATTGCCACCGACCTGGCTATCTTTGCCGACTCGCGGGAAGCGTTGTTCCTCGTAGAACCGGATGATCCGGTGGCCCTGGAGGGTGCGGTTCGTCGGGTGCTATTTGATCCGGAGCTGGCGGGCGACCTGGCCGGGCGAGCGGCGGCCAGCGCTCGCCATTCACGTTGGGGCCGGGTGGTGGGCGATCACCGTGAAATCTATGCCGCGGCTCGAGCGAATCATGCCAGGCGCACGGCGAGTATCCACTGAGCCGAGATCCCTATCCCGAAGTGGCCAGACCATGGTCCCAGATCAGAACCTCGTACTGGCCGATCTGCCTGCTCGAGGAGGGCGGCCCGAAGGTGGCGATAGCGCTGGTGGCGTTGACTCCTCCCCATGGCTGGGATGGCGTGTAGGCGAGGAATCGCGCCGCCAGCGGTGACGACGCCGGCGGGTACCAGCTGGCCGAGCTGTTGGTCTGATATCTCAGCAGGCGACCGTGGACGGACAGGACCGAACGGACGCCAACTTGGTCGTCGCTGTTCACCGTCATCAGCGACCCATCCCAATAAGTGCCAATGCCGTGGTCGAGGCTGCTGGCACTCAGCCACGTAACCAGGGACCGGGCTGGGTCCTGGCGCGTCGGCAGATGACTGATCGAAGCCAGGCTGGCGCTATAGCCTATCGCCGCCAACACCACCAGGCCGGGCACCACCAGAACCGGATATGTGCCGCCCGCAGCCCGATGGGCCCCTGACGGGCGAGCCCGGAGGTGGGCCGCTGTTCGAGCCCGGAGGTGGGCCGCTGTGCGGGCCCGGAGGTGGGCCGCTGTCGCGCCGACGAACCTGCCACCGAGGATGGCACCGAAGGCCAGTCCGGGGATCAGATAGCGGGCGACCCCGCCGAGCACGAGGACGGTGGCCACATTCCCCCAGACGGCGACCACCAAGAACCTCTCGAGCACCGAGCCGACGGAGCGGCGGTACCTGCTGGGTTGGGTTCGGAGCATCACGTCTCGAACTAGCCGACCAGAGGCGACTGCCACCCCGGCGACAATCGCCGCCATGCCCAGCAGGTGGGCGGCCATCACCAGGATCTCCCAGCGGGTGGAGAAGGTCACCTGGCCCCCGAGCAGGTCCCACAGTTGAATGAGCGCGTTGCCGAGATTGGTCGGCCACTGGCTGGGATGGGATAGGGGTATCACCGGGTAGGTCGTGTAGCCGTCAAAGTGGCGCAGGAGGGAGAAGGCGATCTCGCTCAACCCCACCGCCGCCAAGGCGGCGCCAACAGGGGCCACCGCCAACTGCCATCGGCGCCGGGCTACCGCCGTGGCCAGACCGACCAGCCCCAGAGGTATGACTCCGATAGGCAAGGCGAAGGGATCGCCCACCAGGGCCGCCGTCATCAGCAAGGTACCCAGCGCCCATGCCCGTCCAAGGCGCATGCGGGACAGGGCCAGGAAGGCTGCCAGGCAGAACAAGGTAGTTCCCACGTGCTGAGGGCCCTGGTAGAAGACCGAGACCAGGTACCAGGCCGGAACACCCAGGATCAGAAAGGTGGCGGATGCTCCCGTCCACTTCCCCACTCGTGAGAAACCCAGACTGGAAGTGATTGCCGACAAAAGAACGACACCTATGGCCAGTATCATGGGAACCTGGTGCATGAGTGCCGGCCGGACACCTTCCACCGCACTGAAGAGGGCATAGAAGAGCAAGTCGGTGGTCCAGTAGGAGTCAGCAGACAGGCTCCAGCCGTGGAGCACGAGGTTGCCGTTGGCCAGGGAATGGCCCTCCAGGACGGCATTGGCGTCATCGGAGTTACCCAGGAACACGTGCCAGGAGGCGCCGTAGAGAACTGTCAGCCATATCAGGAAAAGACCAGCCAGACACACAGCCCCGATTGCCATTGGGACCCAGGGCGGCCAGAGCCGGCGGGTACCTACGGCTCTCGGCGGGGTAGGGGACCTCGGCCCCACCAGGATGTCAGGGCGCGACTGCGCCATTGACCGACCGATCGCTCAGCGAGGGATGCGGCGCCACACGACCCTGGGCAGGTGGCGCATGACCACCATCAGCCAGCGAAATGGTGGGGGAGCCCACACCACGTCGGCCTTCTTCTCGAGTCCGCTCACCACCACCTTGGCCACCTGGTCGGCGGTCGTGGATAGGGGTGCGGCAGGCATCCCGGTGGTCATGCGGGTGTGGACGAATCCGGGCCGGACGATCAGGAGGTGGGCCCCGGAGCCGACCAACGAGTCCCCCAGGCCCTGGCAGAAGCCGTCCAATCCGGCCTTGGACGAGCCGTAAACGAAGTTGGCCCTCCTCACCCGTTCGCCGGCCACCGTGGACAGCACCGCCAGGGTGCCGTGCCCCTGGGATCGAAGCCGCCCAGCCACGGCCAGGCAGGCCGCCGCCGGGCCGGTGAAGTTGGTGGTGATCACCCGGGCGGCGGCCACCGGGTCGGCCTCGTCGGTTGACTGATCGCCCAGGATCCCCACCGCCATCAGGACCAGGTCGAAGTCGCCGTGAGCTTGGAAGACGCCGTCGATCAAGGCTGGGATGGTGTCGATATCGGTAATCTCGAGGGTCACGGTGGCCACGTCGGTGGCGCCCAGCGAGCGGGCTTCGTCGGCGGCCTCCTCCAGCTCAGCCGAGGGGCGTCCGGCCAGGACCACCCGCTGGGCTCGCCGGGCCACCAGCTCCCTCACCACGGCGCGGGCGATCTCCGAGCTGCCTCCCAGGACCAGGACGGATTGGGGTGACCCCAGGCTGTCGTTCATAGCGGCGGACCTGCGGCGTTCATGGCCCCTCCACCAGGCCCAGTCGCCGGGCCAGGTCGGAGCTCAGCACCCTGTCTGGATCCACCTGGTCGCGCACTGCCTTCCACTTGTCGAGCAGGGGATACATGTTGGGCAACAGCTCGGGCCGTAGCCGGGAGTCCTTGGCCAGGTAGACCCGCCCGCCGCAGCCGGCGACTTCCTCGTCCAGGCCATCCAGCAGCGACCAGAGCTGGGGGGCGCCAGCGGGAATGTCCAGGGCCAGGGTCCAGCCGGCCATGGGAAACGACAGTGGCCCAGGATCGCCCGGACCGAACCGCTTGAGCACGGCCAGGAACGAGGCACAGCCGCTGTCGCTCAGGCGTTCGACACACAGTCGGAGGGTGTCCTCGGCGCCGAAGGGCACCACCAGCTGGTACTGGAGAAAACCGCGTGACCCGTAGAGCCGGTTCCATGAGCCAATGGCATCGAGCGGATGGAAGAAGCCGGTCAAGGGGTGGAGGCGGCCGTGCTCTCGTCGGGGTGCCTTGCGGTACCAGAGCTCGTTGAAGGCCCTCACCGTGGCCAGGTTGAGCAGGCCGCCGGGTACCACGGCCGGCACCCGAACGCGGACCCGTGGGTCGTAGGCCAGGGCTGCCGGTCGCTGCTTGGCTGGTAGCTCGGCCAGCGTGGCGTGGTCTCCCCGAGTGAGGACAGCGCGTCCGAGGGAACGTCCCTTGGCCAGGCAGTCCACCCAGGCCACCGAGTACCTGTAGGCCTCGTCACCCGCCTCCATGGCCGCCATGAGCTCGTCGAGGTTGGCCAGCCTCTCGGTGTCGACCCGGACACGGTTGGTCTCTACCGCCATGAGGGACACGGTGGCCTCGGTGATGATGCCGGTCAGGCCCAGGCCACCGGCGGTGGCCCAGTACAGGTCGGCCTCGGGGCCGCTGGGGGTCAGGGAGCGGGGTCCGGTGGGGCTAATCAGGTCGAGGGAACTGACGTGATTGGCGAAGGAGCCGTCTTGGTGGTGATTCTTGCCGTGGATGTCGGCGGCCAGAGCGCCTCCTACCGTGACATGACGGGTCCCAGGGGAAACCGGGATGAACCAGCCCCTGGGCAGGAAGGCCCGCATGAGGGCCTCCAGGCTCACACCTGCCTCGACCCGGACCTGGCCGGTGGTGAGGTCGGCCTGACGGATCCGGTCGAGTCCGGTGACGTCCACCACC
The DNA here is from genome assembly GCA_003244275.1 of Acidimicrobiales bacterium. Classification (GTDB taxonomy): domain Bacteria; phylum Actinomycetota; class Acidimicrobiia; order Acidimicrobiales; family QHCF01; genus QHCF01. Next base: position 10,086 of record QHCF01000150.1, on the reverse strand, counting down.
GTGCCGCCCGCACACTGAGCTGCGTCACCGTAGCTGCGGCCCAGCCCCCGGGCAACGATCCCCCGCGGCGCCGGGGACTCCATCAGGTCGGATAACTGGCCCAGTTGGTGAGGGCGAGCTATGTAGGCCCGACTGGGAGCAGTCCGCCCCCAGCCGGCCAGGCATTCAGGCTTCATTGAAGCGGTGGCCGCCTCAGGCGCCATAAAGACCCATGGCGAAAAGGACCGCCCAAGCCAGGCCCAGGACCTGAAGGCTGCGCTCCTTGAGGACGATCTCCTCCGGCGCCCCGCCCTGGCCGGCGTCGAGGAGCAGGGCGTAGCGCAGGACGGCAATCACGAAGGGGACGATCGACAGCTCGAAGAACAGGGCGGTGTGGTGGGGAGCGGCTGCCTTCTCGAAGGCCCAGACGCAGTAGGCGGTGATGGCCACCGCCGACGCCACCGAGCGAATGTAACGCAGGAAAGCCAGGGAATAGGCGCCGAGGGTGACCCGGTGGTCAGCTCGGCTGGGACCAAGATCGACGTGCTCGGCGTGGCGCTTGCCGGCCACCATGAACAACGACCCAAAGGACGCCACGATGAGAAACCAGTTGGACAGCACCACGCCGACCGCCACCCCGCCGGCAATGGCCCGTAGCACGAAGCCGGAGGCCACCGAGGCCAGGTCGATGACGGGCTCGTCCTTGAGCCACAGGCTGTAGGCGACGGTGATGCCCACATAGATGCCCATGACGGTGGCCAAACGCCAGCCAGCCAGAGCCTCCGCCAGTCCGATGCCGAGGGCCATCATGGCCACGCCCACCGCGGCCGCCAGGCGCATTGGGACCGCCCCCGATGCGACCGGTCGGTGACGCTTGGTCGGGTGCAGGGCATCCGCCGCCTGGTCCAGGCAGTCGTTGACCAGGTAGGTGCCACTGGCGGTGAGGCAGAAGATGCCGAAGGCTCCCAACGCCAACAGCAGGGGATGCAGGTGAGTGAGAACCCCAGCCGCGCCGGGGGCCGCCAGCACCAGCACGTTCTTCACCCATTGGCGCGGTCGGGCTGTGCGGATCAAGCCAAGGACGATGCCGGTGCGCCGGGATCGACGTCCAGAGCCAGCGGAGGACTCGACCGGTCGGAGGTCGCCGGCGGCCCTGCCTGGCGCACCGACCCGCGTCCCGACGCCGCTGGATTGCTCCCTCAACTCTCACCTCTCGCCGTGTTCGCCTGCGTCGGCATCGCCAGCTTACTTGGGGCGCCCACGCGGCACTCGCCCCAGCTGACCGCGTTCAGCTCCCGGTCACCGGCTCTCGATAACCTTGTGTCGAGGACCAGTTTGGCTCCCCACCGGGTACTCACCAGGGCAAGGTTCTCGCCCAGGTAGACCGACCCCGGTGCCAGAAGTGGTGCACGAAGGTAGCGATCGACCTCCACACGCCGTCGAAGTTGGCTGATGGTAATATCGCTGGTATGCGCACAACCATTGACAAGGCTGGACGATTGGTGATTCCCAAGCCATTGCGGGACCAAGTCGGAATTCCTGCCGGAGAGGTTGAGGTGACCCTGGACGGCGCCGGCCTTCGAGTGGAGCCTGTTGCCGGGGACGAGCTTTCAGAGGAGGACGGGCGCCTGGTCATCCCCCCAGCGGGAGGCCGCATCGACGACGAGATCGTCCAGGTCCTTCGCGATGCCGCACAACGCTGAGGGAGGGGCGGAGCCCGACGCGCTGGTAGACACGAGTGTCGCTGTTGCGCTGCTCGTGTCCGACCATGAGCACCACCAGGTCACTATGGGTTCGCTGCGAGGCCGTCACCTAGGCCTGGCTGGTCATGCCGCTTTCGAGACCTTCTCGGTTCTGACCAGACTGCCCCCACCGCTGCGGCGCACCCCTAGCGCCGCTCACCAGCTGATCTCCAGCAATTTTTCGGAGACCCTGTTTCTTGGGGAGGCGCCCGCCGGCCAACTGCTCTGGCGTTTGGCGACCCTGGGCATTGCCGGCGGGGCCGTCTACGACGCACTGGTCGGCGCCACTGCAGTTGCATACGGGATACGCCTGGTGACTCGTGATCGCCGGGCCATCGACACCTACCGGGCACTGCAGGTGGACCTTGAGATCCTGGATTGACCAATCACACGAAGGCCAGGTAGGAAGCTGCGGCCCAGCGACACCTTGGGATCGACTCCGACCACCCGTTCCAACACCGTTGCGTAGACGGAGCGAAAGTCGGTGGTGAAGTGCAAGTTGCCGTCGTCCCGCCGGGCCAGGAAGGCCCGCATGAGGGTCGAAGAACAGGGCGGTGTGGTGGGGAGCGGCTGCCTTCTCGAAGGCCCACACGCAGGTGCGAGAACCACCTGGAGAGCGGTGTCTACGGCTTGGGTCTCGGAGCTGTCCAACCGCCGGCGAACTCTCCAAGCCGGGCCTGCGGGTCGATCACGGTCAGCTGCTCAACCAGCAAGCGCGTCATGGCACCGGTGATCAGTCGAGCCCGTGCTCGGCCAGCGGGCCTACCTCGCAACCCAGTCGGCTGAAGGACTCGGCCAGCCGCGGTAGAGCCAGCAGGCCAGCACGCCATGCCCCCGGGGCCGACGTGCAGTCGGAGTCGTGGAGCAGCACGGTGGCGCCCGGCACCAGGTCAGTCTCCACGTCAGCCATCACGGTGTCCGGGGTAGCTTCGGTCCGCCAGTCCCGCCCCCAGGTCGTCCACAGCACCGGGCGAAGACCGGCCTGGTGGCTGGCCCGCAAGCCACTGCTGGTGATAACGCCGTAGGGGGGCCGCCACCACACCGGTACGGCTCCGGTCGCCTGGGCCACGGAGTCGAGTCCCCGGCGGACGTCGTCGGCCACACTTCGGGGAGTGCGCCACAGGTGGGATCTGTGGCCGTCGCCGTGCAGGGCTACCTCGTGACCGGCGGCCGCCACCTCGGCCGCCAGGGACGGGCAGCGGCGGGCCATGTCACCAAGCATGAAGAAGGTGGCTCGCCAGCGGAGGTCAGCCAGGGCATCGAGGAACATGGGCGTGGAGGCAGGATCGGGGCCGTCGTCAAACGTGAGGGCCACATGGGCGGCGTCGCCCAGTCCAGCCAGTGCAGGGAGCAGGCGCCGGCGCAGGGGGCCGACGGCGCTCAGGGCCGGTCCGGCGTGGAGTACGGCAGCGCCCAACAGACTGACCCCGGCCGCGGCTCCCACCAGGCCACCGGCCCGACCAGCCGCCACGCCTCTGGCCCGACCGGCCGCCAGACCACCGGCCCGACCAGCCGGGCAGCGCCGCTCGGGAGACCGGCGCGGGCGCCCATGACCGGCTCCGGTCAACGAAGCGAAGCGAATGAAGCGGTGGTGAGCCCCCGCTGGTTGGCGGCCGCAATCAGGTGGTCCAGGCGCTGCTCGATCAGCGTGGTCGAGGCTCCCTGAGCGTCTATGACATAGATCCAACCGGCCGACAGACGGGGAAGTGGGGCACCCATCCCCACCACTGCGCTGGGATGGACGATGCGCTCGTGGGCGATCCTGGCCAGGGCCAGGTCGGAGCCATTGATGCCCTGCTGGGGGGCGTAGTCACGACAGCACCGATAGCCGGCCAGGTGGATCACACGGTTGGTACGGGACACGCCGTCCTCCATCTGGAGCACGTGCAGGCGGTCCTGGTCACCCCACCCCCCGTTGGCCACCTCGTCGCCGGCCTCCATCAGGCGACGAACGGCGCCAGGGTCCACCCTGGCCAGTCGCCCGTTGACTATGGCGGTGACATGGTCCCTGGCCAATAGGGCCGCCACGGGCCCGCTGGCGTTGGCTGGCCCGATCATCAGGCCCAGGTAGATGGCGGCGACGTGAGGCTGGGCGTGCGCCACCCCGAGCCCGTGGGCAGTGGCCGCGTCGGCCGCCAGGTTCAGACCGGCGTAGACCATGGCCGCCGCCGCGCCGGCCTTCATCAGGCGCCGGGGCCGACTCGGGTGCCCGAGGCGACGCACGTCATCCACCGCCGCCCCGGGCACCGGTGTTGACTGGCCGATCAGCTCCAGGATGTCGTCGGTCGGGTCAGCGCAGAACATGGCCCTCCCGGCCGCCACCATCCCCCGCCCGGCCAGGGTGGTGACCCGGTCGAGGGCCGCCATCAGCTGCTCGGGATCTGACACGTAGGCAGTAACCCCTGCCTTGTCCATCTCCAGGGCGTTCTGGCGGCCGTGTCCCGGTATCGGCCGAAAGGTAACCACCGGCAGGCCCACCGAGAGTGCCTCCATGGAGGTGAGCCCGCCGGCGTTCTCCACCAGCACGTCAGCCGCGGTCATGAGGGTGGCCATCTGGTCGGTCCACCCCATGGCCACGCCCCCAGCGCGGGCGGCCAGGCGACGGCGCAGCCGCTTATTGGCTCCGCACACCACCACCGGCAGGTACCGCCCGGAGGCCAGGATGGAGTCGAAGGTCTCCTCCAGCTCGCCCACCCCCCAGGAGCCGGCCGCCACCAGCACCACTCTTCCCTCAGCCGGCAGGCCAAGGGCAGCGCGGGCCTCCAACCGGGACCCACCGGGCCGCCGAAAGGCCTCGGCCACCATGGGTCCCGTCGCCCGTGCGGGGCGACCGGTAGCCGCCGCCGCCTGGTCGGCCGACTGCTGGTGGACGCAAAGGTTCAGGTCCACGCCGGGATGGACCCACAGAGGATGCACGGCGAAGTCGGTCACGAACGTCACCACCGGCACGTCCAGGCGACCCCGGCGGCGGTCATGTCCGAGAGCCACCGAGGCCAGCGGATAGGTGGTCACGACCGCGTCGGCCCCCAGCTGGACCGCCCAGCGCCGCATCCGCCGACCGAAGACGAAGGCGAGAACCACCACGAGCGGCCGGGCCAGCACTGACTGGGCCCACACCTGGTAGGTGGCCTCGTAGGTCCACGGCGCCGCCCGGAGCTGGGCCGTGTAACCCCAGCGCAGCAACCGTCCCATGACCGGGGCAGCCCGCAGGAAGTCGACCATGCGGGTATGCCAGCCCCGCTCCTCCAGCCGGCGGCACAGCTCCCTGGCCGCCCCGTCGTGGCCCCCGCCCATGCTGGCCGAGACGACCAGGACGCTGCCCGCGGCCGGAGAACCTATCGTCACTGCACGATGATCATCGTTGTCGCTCTTGGCTCGGCCCTGCTCTACGCGGTGGCTTCGGTGCTCCAGCACCACACGGCGAGGGCTGAGCCGCATTCCAGCTCGATGCGGGTGGGGCTCCTCGTTGGCCTGGCGGCCCGTCCGCTGTGGGTCGTCGGCATCGTGAGCGATGCGGCAGCATACGTCCTGCAGTTCATCGCGCTCGGGCACGGCTCACTGGTCCTTGTCCAGCCCCTGCTGGTGAGCGGCCTGCTGTTCGCCCTGCCGGTAGGGGCCGCCCTCTCGCACCGGCGCCTGACCCGCCTGGAGTGGCTGGGGTCGGCGGCCGTGGTCATCGGGTTGGCCGGCTTCTTGGTGGTGGCCTCTCCCGGTCCCGGGCACCATCCCCGAGCCATTACCTGGGTGGTGACGCTGGTGGCCACCCTGATACCCACCGCCGTGCTGGGGCTGGCTGCTCCCGCCCATCAAGGGGCGGGCCGAGCCACCATGCTGGCCGCCGCCGCCGGTGTCCTCTACGGGCTGACTGCGGCCCTGACCGAGGTGACCGCCCGTCTGCTCCAGCACGGCGTGGTCCACCTCTTCACCAGCTGGGAGCCTTACGCGATGGTGGCGTGTGGCGTGACTGGCCTGGTGGTGGGGCAGAGTGCCTTCCAGGCCGGACCACTGCGCCTGTCCCTGCCCATGCTGACGGTGGTCGACCCGGTGGTGAGCATCGTCATCGGGGCCCTCGCCTTCCAGGAACACATTGCCACCTCCGGGGGGGCGCCCGTCCTGGAGGCGATGGGCCTTATCGTCATGGGCATCGGCACCTTCCTGCTGGCTCGCTCACCACTGGTCGTAGGCGCGGAATAGAGCCTCTCCGCCGGACTCCCACGCCCCGGACCGCCGGTCGTGCCCCGTAGGCTGCCAGCGTGTACACGGCTGACCGGGGCAGTGGGCCGCCAGTGCTCCTGGTCCATGGTCAACCCGGCAGCCACTGGGACTGGGAGGCCCTGTCCTCCCGGTTGGAGTCGTCCCACCGGGTGGTGGCGCCCGACCGTCCGGGCTATGGGGCCACCGGCGGAGCGGCCCTCGGCTTGGCGGCCAACGCCGATGCCCTGGTCGGACTGCTCGATCAGGTCGGCCTTTCGGCCGCCACCGTGGTGGGGCACAGCTTGGGCGGGGGCGTGGCCCTGGCCCTGGCCCAACGCCACCCCGAGCGGGTGAGTGGCTTGGTCCTGGTGTCATCCATCGGCACGGTGGCCGGCCTGGGGAATCTCGATCGATTCCTGGCCCTGCCCGGTGTGGGCGAAGCCATGGCCTTCGCAGCCCTGGCCCTGGCCGGGCGCCTGGTTCCCCACCTGCAACGCCGGACGCCGACCCGTCTGCCGCGACGCCTTGGAGTCCGGGCGGCCGGTTGGCCGGCCGCCTGGCTGGGTGCCGATCAGCTGCGCTGTGAGCAGGGCCGGGCCTGGCGCAGCTTCGCCGTCGAGCAACGGACCATGCTGGCCGAGGTGCCGGCCCTGGAGGCTGGCCTGGGGAAGGTGCGAGCGCCGACCACGGTGGTGGCTGGCGGTCGCGATCGGGTAGTCCCGGTTGGGGTGGCCAGAGACCTGACCCGAGCCATCCCGACGGCCGTGTTTCATGTCGTTCCCGGCGTCGGACACTTTCTCCCCCTGGAGGCACCCGACCAGCTGGCCGAGGTGGTCCGTCACCAGACCGTCAGGCCTTGAAGTTCCGGGCCAACAGCCCGAGCAGCTCCTCAACTCAGAGGCGTGGGCCCACCGTCGCAAATAGTGCCTGGTGCCGACAGGCGCCCCAGAGTGGCGGTCCGCAAGGCGCCGGTCTGGGCCTGGACAGCGTAGAAGGCGGCCTCTCGGACCAGGCGCTGGGCCGGGTGGGATCGGGTCATGGCCCGGCCCCCGACCGCAGCCACCAGCGCCAGGGCGCCTCGCTGGGCCAGGTCGAGGGCCCACGCTCGCGCTGCCACCATGGCCGCCAGGTGCTCGTCGAGTCGGTCACCCGCCTCCCCGGGGTCGGTCTCCCCGGGGCCGGCGGCGTCGACCGGGAGCGGCATGACTCCTCCCGCCAGGGCATCGGCCAGGCCGTAGCCATGATCTCGACAGCGCCCCAGCTCGTGGGCCAGAGCGGCCGCCGCCTCGCCCACCTGGGGTGCTTCCTGGGCTCGCTCGGCCAGGAGGGCACAGCCCCTGCCGGCTAACCCGAAAGCCGCCGCGCTGGGCTGGGCCGTGGCCAGGCGGTCCCGCCCGCGCCAGGCGGCCAGCGGCTCCACGCCCAAGACGTCGTCGTTGCCCACCAACAGCCCGTCGAAGGTCAGCTGAACGGTCGAGGTGGCCTGGAGCACGGCGAGGGCCAGCGGCGCCGACGGACTCACCGCGGGGGTGGCCCGTCCTTGGAGGCAGAACCAGACCAGCTGCCCGTCGCCCGTCGCCGCCACCACGACGAAGAGATCGGCCAATCCCCATGAGGTCACGAACGGCGCCGTCCCGTTTACCAGCCAGCCGCCGCCGACCGGCTCCGCAGTCACCGCCGCCGGCCCGGGCCGGCGCAGGTAGGCGAACGCCACACCGGCCAGGGCCTGTCCACTGCAGAGTGGCTCCAGCCAACGCCGGCGCAGCCCGTCGTTGGCGGTGGCGGCCAGCAGGCGTACCGGCGAGTGGTGCTGGGCCCAAACGAAGTAAGTCGCCCCGCACGCGCCGGCCAGGATCTCCTGTACCTGGCGCATGGCTGGCCCGGAGGCCTGGGACGGTCCCGGGCAGGCCAGGCCGTAGAGTCCGGCCTGGGCCAGTGCCTCCAGGTTGCCCCTGGGCACGACGGCGGCCTGGTCAGTGTCCTCGGCCCGAGGGATCAGCAGCTCGTAGGCCACTCGTTGGGCCGCGGCCACCGGGTCGGTGTGTTCCACCGGGCCATTGTGGCCGATCAGACCTTGAGCCGCAGCCCCTCAGCAGTCGAGGGCCACCCGTGTCGGATGGCTGTAGATGTTGGCACGATCACCTCGTGCGAAGCCAACCAGCGTGACAGCGAGGCGTTCGGCAGTCGCCACCGCCAAGCTGGAGGGGGCAGAGACGGCCACCAGGACGGGTATGCCAGCCACGGCTGCCTTTTGTACCAGCTCAAAGCTGACCCGCCCGGACAGGGCCAGCACCCGCTCGGACAGAGGCAGCTCACCAGCCAGGACGGCCTGACCCACCAGCTTGTCGAGGGCGTTGTGGCGACCGACGTCTTCTCGGACCGAGAGCAGCGACCCGTCCCTGGTGAAGAGCCCGGCAGCATGCAGCCCCCCCGTCCGGGAGAACAGGCGCTGGGCCTCTCGAAGGGAATCGGGCAGCCCGAGCAGCACCGATGCTGGCACGCCAGTATCCGCTTCGGTGGCCAGGGGCGGGCAGCGCACCATGAGCTGTTCGAGCGTGGCCGTTCCGCAGATGCCGCAGCTGGCGGTGATGGAGAAGTTGCGCCGGACGGCACTGTTGTCCACTGCTCGGGTCAGCCTGACCGTGACCACGTTGAATCGCTGGGCTGGGTCTTCCAGATCGTTGCAGTAATCGACGCCCAGCACCTCGCGGCCAGCCCCGACGATGCCTTCGGAGACCAGGAAGCCGACGGCCAGCTCGAAGTCGTGCCCCGGCGTTCGCATGGTCGTGGTGACCGGCAACCCAGGCTGGCCGGGACCGGCCACCCGAATCTCCATGGGCTCCTCGGTCACCACCTGGTCCGGCAACTCGAGGTGGCGGTCACCCCGCAGGGCGGTGACTCGCACGGCGGTGACGCCTGAACGCGGTGATCCCCCGCCCAGTCGGCTGATTGGACGCTCCGGGATGGCCAGACCCAGCCGGATCAGGTCGTCCGGTGTGTCCACGTCGGCGAAGGTTGCCTCGGTGGCTACCTGGCCCCAGGCATCCTTGCCCAGCCAGGTCACCGGGTGACGCTCCAGCAGAGCCGCCAGCGAACATCGGCCGGTCTCTGCCACCACTGGGGCGTCGGCCAGAGCTGTCGAGGACAGGCGAGCGCACAGGGACTGAGCCCGGCCGGCCACCACTGGTATGACGGTGCCGTCTCCTGGCCAGGTGGCCAGCAACCGCAGGAGCCCTTCGCTCAGCAGGGGCAGGTCACAAGCCAGCACCAGGGCCGGGCCGTGATGACCGGTTCGACCCAACTCATCGGCGGCCGCCGCCAGCGCCACCAGGGGCCCGTTCCCGGGCCGAGGCTCGACCACGACCGGCAGTCCGGAGTGGCCAGGGCCGACCTCCAGGGCCACCGAGACGACCCGAGCCAGCAGCCGACCGACCCGTCGAGCGCAGGTCTCACCCTCGATGACCATTGTCGCCTTGTCGGTGCCCATGCGGCGGCTGGCCCCGCCGGTGAGCAGGATGCCGGCCAGGCCGGCCACGCGAGGTTGGCCGGCCACCCACCTATTGTGTCGCGAGTGGTCGGGGGGGCTGAGAACCTGGGATCGGGACAGCCGGGCGAGCCAGGCAAGATGGGGGTCAGGCCGGTTCTGGCCGATCGCTACCAGTTGGGACCGGTGCTGGGCCGAGGGGGGATGGCAGTCGTCTACCAAGGTGTCGACGACCGTCTTGACCGACAGGTGGCCATCAAGGTGCTGAGGGCGGATCTGGCGGCTGACCCGGGACTGCGCAGCCGCTTCGAGGCGGAGGCCCGCTCGGCGGCCCGACTGGTCCATCCCAACGTGGTGAGCGTGTTCGACACCGGGGAGAGCGGTGGGCGTCCGTACATCGTCATGGAGCGCCTCTCGGGAGAGACCCTGGCCGACCTCATCCGAACCGGCCCGCTGGGAGAGGTACAGGTCACCCGCATGGGCGCCGAGGTGCTGGCTGCCCTGTCCATGGCCCATGGCGCTGGCATCATCCACCGAGACATCAAGCCAGGCAACATCCTGGTCGCTGGGAACGGATCGGTGAAGGTGGCCGACTTCGGCATCGCCCGGGCCGGCGACGCCCTCGAGAGCCTCACCCAGACCGGTGCGGTGATGGGGACGGCCACCTACCTGTCGCCGGAGCAGGCC
>QHCF01000194.1:5071-5987 GCA_003244275.1 Acidimicrobiales bacterium | reverse complement strand
GGGCATGCTGGGGGCCCTGACCGCTACCGCCATTCTCGCCCTGGCCCTCGTGCTTCCTGGCTGGCTGGCCGCTCTCATCGTCACCGGCGCCTACGCGCTGTTGGCCCTGGTGGCCGCGGTCGCCGGCAAGACACAGTTCAACAAGGCAATACCGTTGGTACCCCGGGAGACGATCGAGAGCTTGAAGGAGGACATGGAATGGCTCAAAACCGAGCTGCGATCCGCCAGGAGATAATCAACAACCGCACAGAGCTGGGTCAGACGATTCGCCAACTGGGTCGCTTCGACATGAAGGCCCAGGCCCAGCACAAGTTCCAAGAGGTCAAGCCAGTAGTCATTGCCCGAGCCCGGGAACGGGCCGAGGAGCTGATACCCGAGGCCAAGGACAAGTACGTGGAGCTCAAGCCGGTGGTGCTCGAGCAGGCCAAGGAGAAGTGGGCGCAGCTCAAGCCGGTAGTGGCGGAGCGCTCCAAGGAGAAGGAGGCCCAGGTCAAAGCCTTGGTGATGGCCAAGGCCGCTCGCAAGCTGGGGCCCATCCAGCATTCCTTCGCACCGATCATCGAGCAATTCCAACACCTGGACTATGTCGAGCTGGTGGCCACGGTCAAGCGGCTCTACGGGCAGGTGGCGCAAGCCGTCATCGCCCGGCTGGAGCCCGCCGTTGCTTCGGGGCTGGACCAGCTGAGCAGGCGGAGCGCCGTGCCGGCCCTCAAGCGGGCTCTGCCGGCCCTCAAGAGAGGCAGCTGAGTTAGGCCCGGGAAGGGTCTAGCTGGGCTGGCCCAGCAACAGGTGGACCAAGGTGTTGCCCCACAGCACGGTCAGGACAGCCCCGGCTGCCAGAAACGGAGCAAAGGGGACACTCGGGTTGCGGTTGGGTCCCCGGGCCGCCAGTACCAGCCCTGCCGCCGCTCCCAGT
>QHCF01000194.1:0-5049 GCA_003244275.1 Acidimicrobiales bacterium | reverse complement strand
GAGGCCCACCAATACCTGGGCCAAGCCCAGCCAACCGAGGAACAGCCCAATCAGCCCCGCCAGTCGCACGTCGCCCATACCCATCAGCCGGGGACTGATCAAGTTGAGGACCAGAATGGCGGCAAAGCTGGCTATCCCACCTAGCGCGGCGTAGCCCAGGCGGTTGAGCGAGCCTTGGAAGAGGGTGGCCGCCACCAGCAGCACTGCACCCGACCCCAGGGCCGGGTACACCACCCGGTTGGGCACGATGCGGTACTCCAGATCGACGACCGCCACCGTTACCAGGGCGGCGAAGAACACCAGATAGGCAGGCAGGGCCGGGGCGGCCCCCAGGCGTAGGGTGCCAGCCGCGAACAACCCGGCGGTGCCCAGCTCCACCAACGGGTACCGAGCGGAGATGGGCTGCTCACAGGAGCGGCACCGCCTGCTCATCACCAACCAGGAGACGACCGGTACCCGGTCGACCAGCGCCACCCGAGCCGAACAGCTGGGGCAGCACGGCCCGGGCCGCAGCACCGTCTGGCGCTGGGGGACGCGCTGGGCTACCCGGTTGAGGAACGAACCCACCAACAACCCCAGGACTCCCGCCGCACCGGCCAGCCCGGCGACCATCACAAATGCCCCTGCGGAGCAGTGTTGAGGCTTGCGCTCATTTCGCCTCCAGTCGTCCTACCGGCCGACCGCCCGCATCAGCACTCGAGTAGCCACAAATCCCAGGAACAGGACCAGGCCGACCACCCCCAGAGCGGGGAACACCGCGCTTACGTGGCCAGTACCGGGGGGATCGGACACCACCGTGGTGGACACGCCAGCCTGCGGCCCGGTCGTCGGTGGCGGTCCGATGGTGGTCGTGGTGACGGCCGTCGGCAGGGTGGTGGTGGTGGTGGTCGAGGCACCGGTGGTCCCTGTCGGGTGGTGGATGGTGGTCGTCGGTCCACGACCAGTGGGGGCGGAGGTGGTCGGCGCCAGGTGGGTGGTTGGCGGTCCGATGGTGGACGACCGGGTGGCGGGCGGCGCGGTAGTGGTGGGCCGGCTGGGTGCAGTTGTCGTGACCGGGGACGGCGAGACCGTGAGCGGGCCAGCGGCCTGAAGGCCAGCGGCCTGGATGGTGGCGGCCCGGATCACGGGGCCCACCGCTGATCAGACCACTCGGCGACGAGCCCGGCGCCGATGCCCGCTACGCAGCCGGCTCACCGCCACCAATGCCGAGGTGGCGAACAGGGCCACCCCCCCGAGGGCCACCCAGCCGCTGCGGAGCGTCGTAGCCTGGCCCTGGCCATGGCGGGTGCCCAGGGCCAGGCGATCGGGCTGGTCACGTCGTGCGGTGGTGGCGACTGGCGGCGGAGCAGGTGCGGCCAGGCGAACCGGGGGCAGGTGGTCGATACCCGTCTCAGCCACCGCCGGCGTAGCGAAGCCCTCGTCGAGCAGGGCGGCGGCATCGGCGTAGACCGACGGAGCGTGCATCACCACGGCCAGCATGGTCCGGCCGCCTCTGGTGGCCGCGGCGACCAGGTTGTCTCCCGCGGCCACCGTGTACCCGAGCTTGACGCCGATGGTCCCGGGGTACTGCTCGAGCAGGCCGTCGTGGTTGCGAAGGCGATGATCGATGCCGTCCACGCCATGGAAGCGGTAGACCGGCAGACCCACGATCTGGCGGATATCGGGGATGGCCAGGGCGGCCCGGCCCATGATGGCCAGGTCATAGGCACTGATGCGGTTGCCGTTGCCCACCGCGAACTGGCCGTCCAGGCCGGCGGGGTCCTGGAGCACCGGGTGGTCCACCAGGCCCAGGATGCCAGCCATGCTGTACATGTGGGCGCCGAACGCCTCCCGGGATCCGCTCATCCGCTCGGCCAGCGCCACCGCCGCGTCATTGGCAGAGACCATGAGCAGGGCGTGCATGGCATCTGACAGGGGCCAGACCTGACCGGCCTTCATGTTGATGGACTCAGCCGGCATTCCCTGCGCCACAGGGCTCACCGGGACGGACGCGTCAGAGGGGAGTGAGGTCTCGGCCATGATGGCGGTCAGTAGCTTGGTAGTGCTGGCCGGCGGCAACGGCAGATGATCGGTGTTGGCAGCGATGACCTTGGCGGTGTCCGCGTCCACCAGGATCCATGTCCTGGGCGGTACCAGAGGCGCAGGGTTGGGAACAGTCGTTGAGGGTCCAGGAAATGCTGATTGGGCCGGCGGCGGTGCCGACCCAGCAGCAGCCAGGGCGTCGGCGCCTCGGGCGTAGGAGGGCGGAGACGCTCCGGCGATCAGCGGGCATATTTCGAAGACCATGCTCAACAGGATCAGGGTAAGGGCAGACACCCGCCCAATCCACGATGAGCTGGCCAGATGACTGGCCTGGGACCGCCCCGGATTTGGGCTGGCGGCCCGAACCGGCGGTCGGCGCACCAACCCACCATAGGGGCTGGCGGGTTCCGAGTCGATGACCCTCGCTAGGAGTACCATCCTCACAGTGCCCAGGCCCACCAAGCTGGTCCTTGGCATTGCTCTCTGTGTGGCCACACTGGCCGCCGTCTCGGTGCTGGCCAATCTCGGTGCCGGGCCATTCGCCCACCCTCAGTCCGGAGCCGCCCAGGCGGCTCGGGTGGGCCAGGACAAACCGGTGCGACGAACATCACACGGCATGACCGCGGCATGGGTCCGGGAGGAGAACGCCAAGCCGGGCACCGACCAGTGGCACATCACCGGCCACCAGGTGCCCCGGGCCATCGAGGGCTACGCCGACCAGGTGAGCGCCCAGCAGGGCGGCGCCGTCGGGTTGCACGTCTCGACGGTTGCCACCACCTTTCGCGTGGAGGCCTACCGCATGGGTTGGTACGGGGGGCTACAAGGTCGCCTGGTCTGGACCTCGCCCGAGTTGCCCGGGGCGGTCGAGTCATCCCCGACCATCGACCCGATCACCAACATGGTCGAGTCCCAGTGGCCCACCACCTTGGCGGTGAGGATCACCTCGGCCTGGACGCCCGGCGACTACCTACTCAAGCTGGTCGGTGATGCCGGCCAGGCCAGCTATGTGCCCCTCACCGTGCGGGACGACGCCAGCCGGGCCACCTATCTGGTGCAGAACTCCGTGACGACGTGGCAGGCCTACAACCTCTGGGGCGGCTACGACCTGTACCAGGGTGGGACGGGCACCGTATCCACCTACGCCCATCGTTCGCGGGTGGTGTCTTTCGACCGGCCCTACGATTTCGGGTTCGGTGAGGGGGCGGCCGACTTTCTGGGCAACGAGCTGCCCATGGTGTCCCAGATGGAGAGTGAGAGCCTGGACGTCACCTACAGCACCGACGTGGACACGGCCCGAGCACCCCAGATCCTCCGGCGCCACCGGGTCTTCATCTCTCTCGGCCACGACGAGTACTGGTCCTCGACCATGCGCCGGGGGGCCATCGACGCCATCGCTCACGGAGTGAACCTGATGTTCCTGGGGGCCAACGCCATCTTTCGCCACATCCGTTTCGAGTCCTCGCCGCTCGGGCCCTACCGCCATCAGATCGACTACAAGGTGGCCAGCGAGGATCCCCTATATGGAATCGACAACGCCGAGGTGACCTCCGACTGGCCCTCCCCACCTGATCCCCGTCCCGAGAGCACGATCATCGGCAACATGTACGACTGCAACCCGGTGAACGCCCCCATGGTGGTGTCGGACTCTGCATCGTGGGCCTTCGCCGGTACCGGCCTGGCCCAGGGCGACCACCTCGACGGGCTGGTGGGTAGCGAGTACGACCGCTACATGCCCAGCCTTCCGGGGCCCCAGGACATGCAGATCCTGGCTCACTCCCCCGTGACCTGCCACGGTCGCCCCGACCATTCCGACATGACCTATTACACCGATCCGAGCGGAGCCGGGGTATTTGCCACGGGTACCAACCTCTGGGTGGCCTTCCTGGGCCGGGGCTGCCCGCCAGCCATCACCACCACGGTGGCCGGTACCACCTCGTCATGCGCCGGAGACGCCGCCCGACAGGTGACCAACAACGTCCTGGCGGCGTTCGGGGACGGCCCATCGGGACGGGCCCACCCGTCGCAGACCAACTGGCAGACCGTCCTGGGTTCCGGCGGGTATTCACCACCTGCGGCCACGGGGCCCCAGGAGTTGCTACCGCCCTCGTCCGCCACGACGGTCCCGCCGTACGTGACAAATCCGCCCTCGGTGACGGTGCCTCCCTATACCGCGATCCCACGCTACCGGAGGACAAGCCCGCCTTACCTGGGGCCGCCCTACCTGGGACCGCCCTATGTCTCCACCGTGCCGCGCTACCGGTACCCCACCACCACCTCGACTGCCCCCACCATCCCGCCGAGGCGCTACCCCCCCACTACCACTTCTTCTTCCACGTCCAGTCCAGCGGGCTGAGCCGTCTGGGACGAAGCTGGAATACCAGCCGACACCATGCGTTTGACCGATATACTCTAGATGCAGCGGAGGAGACCGTCGTGAGCGCAGCCACCTTTCCGGCCGAGCTGAGCAAGAATGTTAGAGAGCACCTGGGAGATCGATCCCACCCACTCGTCGCTTGAGTTCTCGGTCCGTCACATGATGGTGTCCAAGGTGAAGGGTCGCTTCACCCGCTTCACCGGCACCATCGTCATTGCCGGAGAGCCAGAGCAATCCTCGGTGAGGACATCGGTGGAAGCTGCTTCGATCGATACTCACGAGTCAACCCGCGACGGGCACCTGCGATCGGCTGACTTCCTCGACGTCGAGAACTGCCCGACCATCGAGTTCGCCTCCACCGCAGTGCGCCCGACGGACGGCGGGGCCGAGATGACGGGCGATCTGACTGTCCACGGGGTGACCAAGCCAGTCACGTTGGAGGTGGAGTTCAACGGGACCGGTCCCGATCCCTACGGCGGCACCCGGGTGGGCTTCAGCGCCACCACCGAGATCAGCCGCAAGGAGTTCGGACTGGAGTGGAACACCCTCCTCGAAGGGGGCGGCGCGGTCGTGGGTGACAAGGCCACCCTGACCTTCGAGGTCGAGGCAGTCAAGCAATGACACTCGGGGGGCTGCCCCCCCCGTGCCCCCCG
>QHCF01000035.1 GCA_003244275.1 Acidimicrobiales bacterium | reverse complement strand
ATCTCGGCCTCCAGGTGCTCGAGGGGCACCTCGTGATCTGGCTCAGGGGAGTCGAGGGTCTCGGCGCCCTCGTTCTCCGGTTCCCGCACATCATCCATGACGCCACCTCCCAAAGCGAACTTGTGTTCGCTATTCGCGCCGAGGTGGGCCGTCAGCTACGGGTAGACGCTGCCGACCTCAACGATCTGCCACTGCTTGCCGCTCCCGGCCAGCCTTATTGTGAGCGACCATCCGGCTGAGCCAGCCCGGAGGCGGCCGGCTTCGCGGCTCTGGCGCCGAGTTCCGTCGACCAGTGGTGATCGTGCAGGCTGATAGCTTCAACGCTAGCCGGATTTCGACCGCGGTCATTGTGCCGCTGACCAGCAATCAGCGCGGGAGTGGCGAAGGCGTCGGCTGGGGCCGGCAAGCACGCCGATCAGGGCACGTCGATGATGACCTTGCCGGTCGGCGTTCCCTTCCGACTCGTCTCCCACCACTCGAAATCGCCAGCCCCACACGGGTGGTTCTCAGCTGGCGAGGGTTCTTCAGTGTTACACCACGTCCCTACAATGTGTTCCATGACTCCTGGTGACCTGGCCAGTTCCACTACCGCCGAGGCGGTGGATGCCATGGACCAGCTCCACGGCCTGGCCATGGCCACCCACGCCCAGCTGTTGGCCCTGGTCGGCGACTACGACCGGCGGCAGGCCTGGAAAGAAGACGGGGCCACCGCCATGGCTGACTGGCTGGTGGCCCGCTACGGGATGGCCTGGGGCACAGCCAGCGAGTGGGTACGCGTCGCCCATGTCCTGGAGTCCTGCCCGACGCTGGCCGCCCGGGTAAACGAGGGACGACTGTCGTTCGACCAGCTGTGCCCCCTGGCCACCCTGTGCGCCGAGGATCCTGGAGCCGAGACCGACCTGGTGGAACAGACCGAGGGCTACTCGGCCGCCCAGTTGCGCCGCCTGGCCCGGCGATCTCGTCGCCCCACCAACGACGACGCCAACGAGGTCCATCGCCGGCGCTGCCTCACCTGGCGCCCGACCGGGTCGTATCTGCGCATCTCGGGGCGCCTGGCTCCCGAGGCGGGTGCGGTAGTGGCCAAGGCCTTGTTTCGCCTGGCCGAGGGGGCGCCCAAGGACCCGGCCACCGGGGCCTACGACCCCTTCGAGTCCCGCTGTGCGGATGCCCTGGTCGGGCTGTGCTCCACCGCCCTGACCGAGGACGCCGGTGCCGACCGGGCCACCGTGGTCATCCACGCCCCGCTGTCGGCGCTGGTCGGAGGTGAGGGGGCAGGAGAGGCAGAGGATGGCTGCCTGCTGGCGCCCGAGACGCTGAGGCGCCTGGCCTGTGACGGGCGCATCGGCGCGGTGGCGGAGGGGCCTGATGGCACCGTGGTGGGAGTGGGGCGCACCACCCGGGTGGTGCCGGCCTGGCTCGCCCGCCAGGTGCGCCGCCGGGACCAGGGCTGTCGCTTCCCGGGCTGTCGGCGGCGACGCTGGGCCCATTCCCATCATCTGGCCTACTGGGGCGACGGCGGCTCCACCGACCTGGAGAACCTGGTGACCTTGTGCCACTACCACCACCGCCGGGTCCACGAGGAGGGCTGGCGGGTAGAGGGAGCACCAGCCGGTGAGCTGGTCTTCGTCACTCCTGGCGGACGGGTCTTTGCCAGTCGTGCCCCGGCATTGCGCCCCGAGGTGCGAAGACGCCTGCCCGACTCGGGAGGTCCCGAGCCCGTCAGTCCCGACCTGGCCGACACCGGGTGAGTGACGCCGTTCACGGCTGGAGCGAGGCGGTGCCTTCGCCTCGCCGGCCGTACCCTCGCCTGTCGTCGCCGGGAGCAATCCGCACCGAGGTCAGGCGCGTCCAAAGCCCGCTTACCGACGGCCGGGTGGCTTGACGCCAGACGACGAGATGCGCTCAGATCGAGCCGTGGCAGCCAACTCCCCGTTACCTATGGCCTGCACCCTGGGTTTAGCAGACGGAGCGCCCAGGATTCAGCGCTGGCGACACCTCAGTGCTGTCGCCAGTCCGGCTTCGCACCGTAGCGGTGCGCTACTCGAGGTCATCTACCACTCCGGCCCTGGCGTCGCCGATGAGCTGCACGCCTTCGATACTGCGTGTCATGGCTGCCCCCGACCGGCCCGACGATGTCACCCCCATTGCCGCCCTGTTCGAATTGCTGATGAACGACAGTGGAGAAAATGCTGGTCGACGTGGGCGTCCTTCGAGTAGTTCCTGACTTCGCCAGCCAATCGCTCGGCGCGGCGACGACCTTCTACACCGAGGTGTTCGGTCTCCAACCGGTCATGGATCACGGCTGGATTGTCACGCTGGCTGATCCCGACCGTCCCATCGCCCAGATCAGCTTGATGACCCATGACCAGACGGCACCCGTTGTCCCAGACACCTCGATCCAGGTTGACGATGTGGACGCCACCTACGAGGCTGCGGTCCGCCTCGGCTACGAGGTCGTTCACCCGCTTACCGATGAGCCCTGGGGGGTTCGGCGCTTCTTCGTCCGCGACCCCGACGGCCACATCGTCAACGTGCTCAGCCATCCGGGCTGATCCTCCGGATAATGGGACCGGTGGGCTTGCCGTCGGCGCCGGTGGCCTGGGGAGTGCCTCACCTAGACCGCGGACCATCACGCAACGGAGGCCCCACGGTGGGAGCACCCTCGGCCAGGTAGATCAGCTCAGCAAGGGAAAAGGTGCTCATCTGGTCCTTCCTCGCGCATCGTTGTGGTGGCCCCGCAGCTGGCCGGCGAGCCGGGCTCCGTCGTCCGGCTCCAGCTCGATCCCGAAGACCTCGACCAGCACCTCGATCAGCTCGTCCGGACCCACGATCTGCCGCTCGCTGGTGCCGTCGGCACGGGTGGTGGTCAGCTCCTGGCCGATCAGACGGTGCTTGGCGTCGGGCTGGGTACGCATGACCACCATCTTCCCCACGAACACGGAGTCCGGATGGGTAGCGGTGTAGTGGTTGGCCACCTCATAGTCGACCCGGTGCTGGTGCTCTTGGGTGAAGCGGTACAGCTCGGACCAACCGTCAGGACCCAGGGTCCCCAGCCGCCAGTGGCCGTCGTGCCGCTCCAGGCGATAGGTCCAGCCGTCCTGGGCTACCGTCGCGCCATCGGTGAGTGGGATCGGCTCGAGGATTCCGGCGCCGAAACCCACGTCGGCCAGCCAGCTCACCCCGTCGGCCTGCACCACCAGGGTCATATGGGTGAGCGGCCCAGGATGGTCATCCCCGCGGTTGACCCGCCCCAGGAACCGATTGACCGGATAGCCGAGGCGCTCGGCCAGGGCGGCGAACAACAGGTTGTGCTCGTAGCAGTATCCGCCCCGGCGGTGGCGGATCATCTTGTCCTCCAAGCTGGGCAGGCCGAGCGGCAACGGCCGACCCAACTGGATATCCAGGTTCTCGAACGGGATCGCAGCCAGGTGGGCCCGATGGAGTCGCCTCAGGGTCTCGCCGCCCGGGGCGAGCTCGCCGTGGTAGCCAATCCGGGCCAGGTAGGCATCGACGGCCAGCTTCTCGGTTCCCCATTCCTGGTCAGGGATGGCCATACCGGACCTTACGCCGCCGGATCTCGGGGGGCGGCACCCGGCCGTCTGGAGCGTAAGGACGGAAGGTTGATCAGGGCTTCGTCTGCGACGTTGCTCTACTACCCCGAGGACCGGTACTGGACCGATGCCGGCGAGGCCGAGTTCTACGCCGGGACGAGTTCGGCGCGGCCCCGGCGGCTGCCGGCGTGGTCTGTGGCGGCGAAGCCCTGCACCCGACCGCCTCAGCGACGACGATCACCGTGGCCGGCGGCCAGGGCGGCCAGGGCGGCCAGGGCGGCCAGGGGCGGCGAGGTGACAATGACGGATGGCCATATGCGGAGACCAAGGAGGTCCTCGGCGGCTTCTACCTGGTAGGGCGAGCTGGACGAGGCGATTCACTGGGCGGCGCAGACTCCGGCTGCCTGGCGAGGACGGGTCGAGGTGCGCCCGGTCGTGCCCATGGGCGCCCCGAGCGCCTCTGGCGGGTGACGCCCGAGGAACGCCTGGCCGAGACGGTTCGGGGCGAGGGTCGCCGAGTGTTGGCAACCCTGGCCCGCACCGTGGGCAACTTGGGGATCGCCGAGGACGCGGTGCAGGAGGCGATCGTGGCCGCCCTTCGGACCTGGCCCCGCGACGGGGTGCCGGACAACCCTCAGGCCTGGCTAGCCGTGACCGCCCGGCGCAAGGCCGACGACGTCCTGCGCCGAGAGGCGGGCCGCCCGGCCAAGGAGGCCGCCGCCGGATGGGGCGAGCTCGTAGCCGAGCCAGTGGAGGAGGTGATGGCCATGGTCGAGCCCGACAGCCTGGTGCGCGACGACCTGCTGCGCCTGGTGTTCACCTGCTGTCACCCGGCGCTTGGCCGTGACGCCCGGGTGGCCCTGGCCCTGCGCACCCTGGCCGGCTTGGAGGTGGCCGCCATCGCCCGGGCCTTCCTGGTCGAAGAGGCCACCATGGCCAAACGCCTGGTGCGGGCGCGGCGCAAAATCGCCGACGCTCGGATTCCGTACCGGGCGCCGACCGACGCCGAGCTACCAGGACGGCTGCCAGGCGTCCTGGCGGTGGTGTACCTGATCGCCACCGAGGCTCACGGCCCCACCAGCAGTGACGCGGTGGTCCGAGTCGACCAGGAGGCACCAGCCGGCGCTGGGCGTCCGGCCACGGCGATGGTCAGCTCTTCGCCGCAGAGCTGTGCAGCAATGACGCAGGTAGCATCGACGACACAACGGGGAGGTGCCATGCCATCGATCGTGGCTGTGCGGCGAGAGATCGGGAAGACCGGCCCAGCCAGGGAAGTCCTGGGAGCGACCGTGCTACTGGCGGGGGNNCGCGGCGGTGGTGGCCGTAGGCGCCGAACTGCTGGGTTTCAAGTTCGAGGAAAACCTGGCGGTGCTGGGCGCCGCCGCCACCCTGGCCTGGCTGGTCGACGGGACAGCAGCGCGCTACATCGGCGCGGGCACGGTCGCGCTGGCCGTCGGCGGCGGCTTGACCCTCGGGGCCCGGCTCAACATCGCCGATTACCAGCAGCTGGTGGTCTTCGGGTTCGTGGGCCTGGCCCTGCTGCTCGTTTCGTACATCAACCCCAAGGCGGTCCGGGGCAGCGCCGCCCTCTTTGTCCTGATCGCCATCACCGTCACCGTGCTCGAGTACGTCGGCTCCTACAACGTCGGCTGGGAGTTGACCGGGATCCTGGCTCTCTGGGGCGTGCTCGAATATGCACGGATCATCAGAGCTCGCGGCGCCGTCTCCGATGCACCTGACGGCGCCGCCGCTCCCGGGCGCTCACCCAGGCCTACGGCACGAAAATACCCTGGATAAGGCAACTGGGTCCCGGATGACTCAGTCCTGGAAGACTTGAGGTGGTGGCCCACTGGCAGGAGTTCGCCGCCGAGGCACCCGACTTGTGTGAGCGGGGTAGGCGCCGCCTGGAGTCGACCGGGTTGTGCCTGATGGGGACCCTTCGCCGTGACGGGTCGCCCCGGATCAGCCCGGTGGAACCCTTGATCATCGAGGGTGACCTGTACCTCGGGATGATCTGGCAATCCCTCAAGGCTCGGGACCTTGAACGCGACCCCCGCTGCGTGGTTCACAGCACGGTGAGCGACAAGAGCGGCCAGGAGGGCGACTTCAAGCTGTACGGGCGAGCGGCGCCCGTGGCCGACAAAGACGAGCGCCGCCGGTATTGCCGAGCCCTCGAGTCGCTCACCGGATGGGCCCCCGACGGCGACCAATGGCACCTGTTCCGACTCGACATCGACCAGGCCGCCTGGTTTGAGGTGGTCCCTCCTGACGGCCACCACGTTGAAGTGTGGCGTCCAGGCACCGAGCCGGAGGCCCGGGAGCGGCCCTGAGGGCCGTGTTCGGTCAGGGCTCCGAGCGGCCCCACAGGCCGAGCGTCTGCCAGCCCTGATCCCCAAATCCTGCTGCCTCAGCGACCCGAGCCGAGGCCTGGTTGGCGTAGCTGTGCAGGTAGGTGGGAACGGCGCCGTCGGCCAGGACCTGGCGGGCGGCCTGGGCTACCAGGCGGCTCGCCAGGCCTCGGCCCTGCATCCATTCCTCGGTAGCCACGGCCAGCTCGTGGCCCCACTGGTTGTGCATCTTGCGACCCACTCCAGCGGCGTAGCGACCCTCCTCGTCCCACGCCACCAGCACCTCCCCGTTGAAGGGGGCCAGCCACTCCGGCACCCGGGGATCGTCGCGCGCCACCCATTCCCCGACATCCTCCAGCTCGACGGGGTGACCCGTCCAGCGAAAACAGCCCTTTCCCCAACTGGACCCCGCCCACACCAGGTCGGCCAGGCGCTCCCCCACCGCGTCCAGAACGGCGCCCATCGCCGAGCTGGATGTGGCCGAGGTGGCCGCGATCAGCTCCGCTACCTTGGGCTGGGCGGCGGACGGCAGTGACAGTACCGCACCATCAGGACTGGCCACACCCACGAACGGGTGGATCTGGCTGTCCCACCCGGCCCTGGCTCGCCACTGGCAGCTGACCGCCACTACCTGGCCCGGCGGAGGCGGCCACATTCCCAGCCAGTCGCTCAGGTGGGCCTGCAGCAGGCCACTGACATCGGTCAAGGGCGGCCTGCGCCCACGGGGGCGGGGCCCGCCGCGCCGCGGGCCTGGGCCGCCGGCGTGAGGGTCGCCGCGCAACCGGCCCCGCCCACCGGCGCGGGGACCATCGCGCAGCGGACCTGGGCCTGGATCAGTGCCGGGGGCGGACCGGTGGCCAGGCGCATGGCGCTGATCAGGCTCCAGGTCGCCGGCCGGACGATCGTGCGCTCCACCACCGCCGACTGGTGCAGGCCCAACATGGCCCGAGCCCAGCCCGGCAGCAGGCCGATGCCGGCCTGGACCACTAACCCGTAGGCAGCCTGCGTCCACGGATCGTCTCCCAGGGGGTTCCTCACGAATTCGACGGCGCCCCGGGCCTGCTCGCCGGCGGCCAGCTCCGGACGGACCTCTCGCAGGTAGGCCCGTACCTGGGCCCGGCTGCGGGGCACCTCGGTGGCCCCCAAGCGCTCGGCCACCACCGCCACCTCGTCCAGGTAGCGGTCGGCGTCGGCTCCCGACAGGGGCCACGGCTCGTACTGCTGGTAGGCCCGTAGGAAGCTGGTCACCTCGGCCACGTGAATCCAGCGCAGCAGGGCGGGATCGTTGGCCGAGTAGCTCCGGCCGTCGGGGGCGGTGCCCACCACCCGGGCGTGGACCGCCTTGACCACCTCGATCATGGCGTCGGCCACTGGTATCGAGCCATAGGTGGTGGCCACCACGAACGAGGACGTCCGGGACAGGCGCCTGAGGGGCTCCTCCCGCCAGGCCGAGTGATCGGCCACCCCGGCCATGGCCAGAGGGTGAAGGGTCTGGAGCATCACTGCGCTGAATCCGCCTATCACCATGGCCGGATTGGCGTGGACGCGCCAGGTGACACTCCGGGGCCCGAACAACCCGGGATCGCCGGGCGGATCGGTGTACTGCTCCTGGGGCAACCGGTCGGCGCCGAACAGCCGACCCATGCGGGCGACCACTGCCGGGCGAAAGGGGGTAGCCGGGTTGGGGACCTGGGACAGCCACTCAATTAGCATCAGTTGCCCAACCTATGCGGGCCGCCAGCCCGATCGGGTATAGAGGCCATCGAACAGCGGTCGATCTGCGAGCGAGGAGAACCCTTCGATGACTGACACCACGACCAAGTCCCGCTTGGTCAGCATGCCGAGACGACCGCCCACCACCGACACCGCCTCGACGGCGGAGGCCAGCTCCCCGGCCGCCGCTGGAGGCGGTACCCCGGAGCGACGGCCCGCGCCGCGGGCCAGCTCCCCGGCGGACCTGTCCCCCCGGAGCTGGAAGGTGGCGGTCAAGTCAGCCAAGGCCCAGATGAAGCGGGATCGGGCGAGCATGGCCGCCGGGGCCTTCGCCTACCAGTGGTTTCTCTCCCTGTTCCCCCTGATCATTGCCCTGCTCGGTATCGCCGCCCTGGTCCACATTCCCCAGCACGTGACCGAGAACCTGATCAAGGGGGTGACCAAGGCCCTGCCGGGGGGGGCTGCCGGAGTCCTCACTGCGGCCATCTCACAAGCCGAGAAGCACACCGGCGGCGCCCTCCCGGCCGTCATCGTGGCCGCGGTCGTTGCCCTCTACAGCGCCAGTGCGGGGATGGTGACGGTCGAGCAGAGCCTGGACATCGCCTACCAGGTGCCCAGCGACCGATCCTTCCTGAGCAAGCGGCTGGTGGCCATCGCTCTCCTGGCGGCATCGGCGGTGCTGGGAGGCGCAGCGTCGGCCCTCATCATCTTCGGCAGCCAGATCGGTAGTGCCATCCAGGGCAACATCCCTATCGCCGGGGGGACCTTCGCGGCGGCCTGGACCGCCGTGCGCTGGGTGGTCGCCCTGGGCCTGATCAGCATATTGTTCTCGGCCCTGTACTGGCTCGGCCCCAACCGGGAGCGGCCCCACTGGCGCTGGGTCACCCCCGGCTCACTGCTGGGCACAGCCATCTGGGCGGTCATCTCGATCGGCTTCTCGTTCTACACGTCGAGCTTTGGCAGCTCCTCCTACGCCAAGACCTACGGCGCCTTCGCCGGAGTGGCCCTGCTCATCTTCTGGCTCTACCTGACCGGGTACGCCATCCTCGCCGGCGGCTCGGTCAATGCCGCCTTCGAGCGACGGGCCGCCGAGGTCACCTGACGGCGGCTGGTGGATTCAGGTCGGCACTGGGCTGGGCTGCTGGGTCCCCGATTCGTGTGTAGCCAGCCAGGCCCCGATGTCCGCCAGGTCCCGGTCCGAGAATCGCCAGACGTCGTCGACGCTCACATCGGGCACGAGCACAGGCTCCCAGGCTGATGGGCCGACCGGAAGCGGGTGGGGCTCTCCGCCCCCGCCACCACCTCCGCCATCATCGCCGTCGTCCACGCCCAGATCGATCACGCCCGGCAACCACCGCCATGCGGCCACCACCGCCAGCACCCCGCACAGCCCTACCGTCACACTCAGCGCCACCTCGACAGCCAGCATCACCGCCCCTTTCGCATCGTCTGATACATCGAGGGTCTATCATGTCTTTTCATGATTCATGGCGCAAGTCCGCCTGGGCCAGAGGAGCAACGCCAGCAGCACCCAGACGGGACCGGAGTTGGGATC
This sequence comes from Acidimicrobiales bacterium, assembly GCA_003244275.1. Taxonomy (GTDB): domain Bacteria; phylum Actinomycetota; class Acidimicrobiia; order Acidimicrobiales; family QHCF01; genus QHCF01. The sequence goes on along the minus strand of QHCF01000035.1, from coordinate 20,913 downwards.
GGTGGCCTGGCCGGTGAAGATGCCACCAAAGTTCTGGGCCACCACCCAGTACACCAGCGCCACCCCTATCCCGATGCCCAGCGCCAGGCGACGGGTCGGGCCCCGCAGGATGCCCTGGGCGATGAAGATCTGAACCACCAGCACACCCAGTGCCACCTCGACCCCGTGCCCGGCGAGGAGATGGGCGGCACCCCGGTCCAGGGCCGCCAGCAGGCCGAGCTGGCCGTCGGCCTGGTGGGCCAGCTGGGCGGAGATCGAATCGGGGGAATGGTTGGCCAGCTCCAGCTCCAGCAGGGCGGTCCCGCCCCAGACGGCGGCCCACGCCCACCTGGATCCCCTGACCCCGAGCAGCCCCGCGTCGGCGATGGCCGGCTCGACATCATCCTTCTTGGGCCACAGCATCAGGGCGGCCAGGATGTAGAGCAGCGCGGCCCCGGGCGCTCCGAACGGGGTCGAGGCCTGGGGGGCCGTCATCTGGCCGAGTGCCTCGCCCAGCACCCACACGACCAGCGCCCAGGCCACCGACAAGGCCAGAGCGGGCCGCAGCGCTCGCCGCCAGAGGAGCCCAATTGCGATGAGAATCTGTATGGCAGCGAAGCAGGAGTTGTAGAGGGCCTGGTGAGCGCCAAACTGGTTCACGGCCGTGCCAATCACGTCGGTCAACATGTTGGGTCGACCCATGGTGTTCTCGGCCAGCGGTCCGAGGAGGCCGTCCGCTCCCGCCTTGAACATGTAGGGCTGGAACTGGAGGGCCCCGTCGAGCAGCCACAGGAGGCCGATGGCCACCTGGAGGTGTCGGCGGGTGAGCCAGCGGCGCCGCCCGGTGGTCGGCCGGTCGGCGTCGGGAGGCGGTGGGTGCCCCGAGGTCACCTGCTCCTGAGCCGTCACCATCTCGGACGATGCTAAGGCAGGTGTAAGGCGCAGCGGCAGGCAGCCCGCGGCTGGCCGCTAGAGTAGATTTCGAGGCGGCAAGTACCGCCCGCACCCCGTGGACGAGGACACTCAGTCTGGTCCGGGGAGACTTCCCGTTTGGAGACCTTCCTTATGCATACTCACACGTACCCTGGCGCGCCGCCGGCAAGTACCGGCCGCGCTGCCTTCTTCGACCTGGACAAGACCCTCATCCCCGGATCCAGCCTCTTTCATCTGGCCAAGGGTCTCCACGCCAAGGACATGATCGAGTTCAAGCTGGTGGACATCCTGAGGTTCGGGTGGGGCCAGGCGGCCTTTCGTCTGCGCGGCGAGAAGGACAAGGACCTGGGCCGGTCACGCCAGGCCAGCCTGAACCTGGTGGCCGGCCGCAGTCAGGTGGAGCTTCGCTCCTGGTGCGCCGACATCGTCAGCGAGCGGATCGTCCCCCAGGTCTACGACGGGATGGCCACCATCATCGCCCAGCACAAGGAGCGAGGAGACGCCACCCTCCTGGTCACGGCCGCACCGGCCGAACTGGCCGAGACCATGGCCGATCAGATGGGGCTCACCGGCGCCATCGGCACGGCCGCCGAGGTCGACGGCGAGGGCCTCTATACCGGCAACCTCCCCGGACCCATCCTGCACGGGGCTGACAAGTCGAGGGCGGTGGCCGACAGAGCCCACCAGTTGCATCTGTCCCTGGCGGATTGCTCGGCCTACTCCGACTCCATCAACGATCTGCCACTGCTGGAGCTGGTCGGCCACCCCCACGCGGTGAACCCGGCTCGCCAGCTCAAGCGGCTGGCCTGCAAGCGGGGATGGCCAGTGCACGAGATGCGGCGCAGTCGCAGGAGCCCCCTGCCATGCCCCCGATCACGACGGTTGGAGCGCCGCCATGACAGATCGGCGTAGCGTGACGCCCATGCAGATCAGCGCCCGCAACCAACTCGAAGGAACGGTTGGCGAGGTGACCCATGGGGCAGTGATGTCCTCCGTCACCATCAAGCTGCCCGGCGGTCAGGAGCTGGTGGCGGCCATCACCCGGGAGTCAGCCGAGGCGCTCGACCTGGCCGAGGGCGCCCCCGTCAAGGCCGTCATCAAGGCCACTGAGGTCATGGTCGCCACCACCTGACCGACCAGCCCGGGCACTGTCGGCGGCCCATACGCTGATCGCCTCGGGGGCGATGCCGACTCGGCACCGGGAACCGGAGTGGAGGCCATCGGCCAGGCTGGTGCGCCCGGTCAGCTCCAGGTCGCCGTCGAGCCGGACCACCACCTCGGTCCAGGCGCCCAGGTCGACCACATCCAGGACCATTCCCTCATGGCTGTGGCCACTGAGGTCGGGTTGGGGCATCGGTCCTGGTGATGCCTGTCCCGCCGGAGTCGCCGGCCCGGCGGGAGTCGCCAGCGGGCTGATCTCCACCTGCTCACGCCGCACGCACCAGGATACCGGCGTGCCCATCTCCAGGCGGGTCTCAGGCACGGCCAGCTCCACACTGGCCGCCTCCAACCGGCACGGCGCCACCAGCCGTCCATGGTGGAGGTTCGCCACCCCAACCAGGCGGGCCACCTGGGCGGAGGCCGGTTGGCGCAGGACAACCGAGCGCGGACCGCCCTGAAGGAGCCGTCCCTCCGATATGACCAGCACCTCGTCGGCCAGGAGGGCAGCCTCCTCGGGGTCGTGGGTCACGGTGACGGTCGTCACGCCTGTTTGCTGCTGCAGGGCTCGCAGCTGGCGCCGCAGGTCGTCGCGGACGGGGGTGTCCAACCCGGAAGACGGCTCGTCCAAGAGGAGGACCCTGGGGCCTGGGGCCAGGGCCCGGGCTAGGGCAACGCGTCGGCGCTGACCACCCGACAACTGGTCAGGCCGGCGGTCCTCGAGACCCCCCAAGCCGAGGCGGTCGAGCCACCAGGCAGCCCGCTGCGGATCCGCGCCCCGCCCAAAGGTGACCTGGTCCCAGACCCGGAGATGGGGGAAGAGAGCTGCATCCTGGGGAACCCAGCCCACCCCCCGATCCTCCGCAGCCAGGCCCCCGAGGTCAACGGAGCCCAATTGGACATGGCCCACCCCTGGGCCTAGCAGGCCAGCCAGAGCTCGAAGGGTGAGCGACTTGCCGGCGCCCGAGGGGCCGAGCAGGGCCAGGTGGCGAGCCTCACCGGGGTGGGCCAGGCGAAGGTGGAACGAGCCCAGCCGGGTGTCGAGGTCGAAGCTGAGGGCCGGTTCGAGATCCGATCCAGCCTCGATGGCCGAAGCTTCGGTGAGAGGACCCTCCATGGCAGAAGCACCGGTCGCCGGCTGGTCCGTGGGAGAAGGCCCCTGGACGGAAGGGCCGGTCCCCGCCCTGGGCCCGGGCAGGGGGATGGGCGGGCGCCGGGTATGGCCCATGGCCGCCAGCCACTGCCCGGGCCACCAGTGGGTGATGCCCAGGACCACCAGCGCAGCCGTCAGCGCCGCCGCGGTGGGGGCGATGGTGGCCGACAGCCCCGAGCCGGTGAACCGCACGTAGGTGAGCACCGGCAACGAGTAAGGGTGATAGGCGAGGACCACGGTGGCACCGAACTCGCCAAACGCCCGCAGCCAGGACAGCAGTAGGCCGGCGCGGATGGCCGGAGCAGCCAGGGGCAGGCTCACCCGAGCGAAGCGTGACCAGGGGCGGTGGCCGAGGGTGGTGGCCACGTCCGCCAGATCTGGATCCATCCCCGCGAAGGCGGATCGGGCCGCCACGATCAGGAAGGGGGCGGCCACGAAGGTCTGGGCCACCACGATCCCGGCCAGGCTGTCCGTCAACCGGCCCCCGAAGAACCGTCCCACCAGGCTGTAGGGACCAACCAGCTTCACCAGGAGAATCCCGCTCATGAGCGGGGGCAGGGCCAGGGGAAGCTGAACGGCGACCCCCAGCAGCTCCCGCAGCCGGCCACCGCCGTGGGCCAGCACGTAGGCCAGGGGGATGCCTCCCACCGCGATCACGACCGAGGAGATGGTGGCGGTGATAGCGGAGACGGCCAGCGCCGAGCCCAGGCCCGGTGTCCCGCCGGAGCTGGCCTGGCCCAGCCGGGGCAGCAGTGCCACGATGGGCACCACCAGGTACAGCGCCAGCAGCCCACCCAACCACGGCAGAGGGGTACGCCAAGCCAGCCCGGAGCCAGCCCTGGATCCAGAGCCCGACCCGGAGCCGATCGAAGGCCCAGGGCGGCCACCCCCGCCGGGTGGGCGGCGGAGGTGGCCGGCAATCATGACGAAGCCGGAACCACCTGGTGCAAGCCGGCGGGAACGGCCGGGGCGTCACCGGTCACCGTCGGCTTCTCGACGCTCAGGCCAGTGGAGCCCAGGATGGAGTCACCCATGCTGGCGAGCAGGAACTTCACGAAGGCCACCGCTCCGGCCTGGTTGGGTGCTCCCTGCAGGACGGTGACGGTATAGGTGGCAGCCAGGTGGACCTGGCCGAGGGGCACAGTCGGGAGATGGGCCGGGGTCGCCTCGTTGGCGTAGAAGAAGCCGGCATCGAGCTGGCCGGCCGACAGGCGCCCGAGCAGATCCTGCTCCGGAAAGATGTTGGAGGTGTCCTGGAGAATGGAGAGCAGAGCAGGGTCGCGGTAGACCGAGGCGGCCTGTTGCAGCGCCTGGACGGTGAGCTTGCCCTTGGGGTCGAGGGCCGGATCGGTGCGTCCCACCCGAAAGCCCGGCTCGGTGATGACCTGATACCAGGGCTTGGTCTTGAGCTGGGCCGCGAAGCTGGACTTGGGGTTGTAACCGAGCAGCAGGGGTGCCTTGGCAAAGGTGGCATACCACGACACCCAGTTGCCGTTGGCTGCCCCCATGAGGCCCTTGTCGGCCTCGGGGCTGGCACTGACGAACACGTCGCCCTGTCGAACCTTGCCCTTGATGTCCTGGGCCAGCTCAGTCGATCCACCGGGGAACCCGCTCAGCGTGTAGCCGGTCGCCGAGTTGAAGGCCGGCCCAATGCCGTTCTCCATGAGCTTCACCAGGGACCCGGCGTAGAGCACCTCCACGTTGCCGTGGCCCCGAGGCGAGGGGGCGGTGGTGGTCCCCGAGTTGGCCGTCGAGCCAGACGATCCGCAGGCGACGGCCAGCACGGCCACTGTGGGCAGGGCGACGAAGAAGCCAGCGCGGCTACGCATGGCCGGTCTCCCTGGTCTCGGGCAGCTCGACGACGACGTTGGTAGCCTTGACCGCGGCCACTGCCACCATCCCAGGTGCCAGGTGCAGCTCGTCAGCCGCCTCCCGACTCATGAGCGAGACCAACCGGTGTGGGCCGGCCTGGATCTCCACCTGAGCCATGACCTTGTCCCGCACGACCTTGGTGACGATGCCGGAGAAGTGGTTGCGGGCTGACTCGCCCACCACCGGCGCCTGCTCGGTGGGTCGGGCCTGGGAGGCAAGGAACCGAGCCAGATCGGCCCCGTCGATGACGCGGCGACCACCCGGCGTCTTGGCCGCCGTGAGGCGCCCGCTGTCGGCCCAACGCCGCACCGTGTCCGGGCTCACTCCCGCCAGCTCAGCCGCCTGCCCGATCCGAATCTGGCTCACCGGGCAAGTATATCCCGCAGATGCGTCATCAAGCGCCCAAGATAGTAGGTGCAGAGGCATAACAATCCGTGTCCGGCCCGCATTTGCGACTCTGGGTGATCGCTCACGTTGAGTGACCTGGCCTGGATCGGCTCACGGCTCGCCGCCCAGCTCACGGGGCACGCGCTACCGTCGTGATGGTGCGGATCGTGTCGCTGCTGCCCTCGACGACCGAGATACTCTTCGCCGTTGGTGCAGGCGAGGACCTGGTCGGTGTCACCTTTGAGTGTGACTATCCGCCTGAGGCCCGCACCCGACGGATTGTCTCCACCTCCACCCTGGCCGAGGGTATGACTCCGACCCAGATCGATGCGCAGGTCAGGGCCCGGCTGGCGGCGGGTGAGGATCTGTACCGGTTGGACGAGGCCGCATTGGGCGACTTGGGCCCCGACCTGATCCTCACCCAGGATCTTTGCGCGGTGTGCGCGGTCGATGTTGCCAACGTCGACGCCGCCCTGGAACACCTCGGTTGTGACGGGCGGGTGCTCACCGTCGATCCCTCCACCCTGGATGAGGTGCTGGCCTCCATCGCCACGGTGGGTGCCGCCACCGGTCACCACCAAACCGCCAATGAGCTGGTATCCACCCTTCGCTCCCGGCTCGAGCGAGTGACTGGCGCGGTGCCGAGCCAGTCGGGCCGCCCGCGACCTGGCGTCGCCGTCCTGGAATGGACGGATCCGCCATTCACGGCCGGGCACTGGGTGCCGGACATGGTGATGGCGGCCGGCGCCACGCCGACACTGGGAAGGGCTGGTCAACGTTCCGAGCAGACGACCTGGGCTCACGTGGTCGGCGGTCACCCAGATGTGGTTGTCGTCGCCCCCTGTGGCTATGGCTTGGCGGGCGCCGCCGACTTGGCGGCCGAGGTCGTGGCCGCCAACCACCTACCTACCGATATCCCGGTGTGGGCGGTGGACGCCGACGCCGCGTTCGTACGTCCGGGGCCTCGCCTGGTCGACGGGGTGGAGGCGCTCGCAGGCATCTGTCACCCCGATGCCCTGCCGGCGCGCCCGGATCTGGCCTCGCTGGTTCGACCGGCGGCCTCCTCACCGGACCCGCCCCACCCACGGCGGTGACGGGCAGTACATCGGCGAAGGCGAAACCGTCGCGCTCGACAATCTCACCGATGACGACGTCGAGCGGATGGGCGAAGCCAGGCCCGTCGACGACGAAGGTGTGGAACTCACCACGCTCGCCGCACGGGTCGACCCCGAGAGGTAGCTCGCCCAGCAGGTCGGCGTCGAACCAGCGGCCTACCAGCTCGGGTGGTGCCTGGGATGGGTCCACGCAGGTGATGACGGCGCGGATCCCACAACTGAGCATCTCGACGGCGAGGGCCGCGGTGGGACGATGCCAGAGCGGGAACAGCGGCACGATCCCGCTGCCGGCCAGTCTCTTCTCCCGATAGGCGCGCACGTCGCCGAGGAACAGGTCCCCGAAGATCAGGTGCTCGACACCGTTATCCCTGGCCGCCGCCATGGCCGCGGCCATCTGCTGCTCATAGATGACGTTCGAGCACGGCCACGGCAACTCGACCACCCGCATCGGCAGGCCCAGCGCGTCGGCTTGGGCCTCGAGCAGCACCCGACGGACCGCATGCATGGCCACCCGGTCCGCCGCTGAATTCACCGTGGTCAACAGGCCGGTCACCTCCACCCTGCCGGCGGCGCGCACCGTGTGCAACGCCAAGGCGCTGTCCTTGCCGGTCGACCAGCTCATCCACGCCCGGGGGAGCTGCACCGGGCTCACCTCGGCTCGTCGACGACGTACGGGCAATGCCGACAGCCGCGCTCGCAGCAGTAGCCGCGCCCGGCCAGGAAGCCGGCAGTGAGCACGAACAGCCCGGACGTCGGGTCGAGGTAGCCGGGCTGATCGGCGGACAGCGCCGCCTCGTGGGCAGCAAGGATCGCTCCGTGGCCAGGATGGTCGGCCGCCAACCGGGACCGGGCCGGCTCCGTCAGACCACGGCCGGAGCCAGTCGGCGCCCCCCAGCTCACGGCCGGGGCGGTGAGCCCGACGGGGGGGCAGGCGTACCCTGGGGTGAGTCGTACGCCAACCCCAGCGTGTCGCCGGGGTTTAGGGTGATATGGCTCAAGCCGACCGGTGGCTCGGTCCACGCGCCCCCGTCTCGGGACACGAACAGCGCCCAGTAGGGCTTACCCGCCGCCAGACACTTGGTGTAGTGGGCCGGCACACCCGCCACCTGGCAGGGAGCGAGCCCGAGCGAGCCGTAGCTCTGCGTCTGCACCTCGACGCCGCTGTCCCGAACGACGGACAGCGCCGAGATGTTCGCCCCGGAGAACCCGACGCAACGCTTGATGGTCGTGGCCTTGGCTGGATGCACCACCAGATCGACCCGATGTGAATTCCCGGGGTGGCCACAGGCGTGCGTGGCCGCCACCGAGCCGGTTGGAGTGCCGGCCGTCGGCCCGGCCGAGCCGCCCCCACAACCGGCTAGCACGCTGGCTGACAGCACTGACATGCACGCCAACCCCAGCAATCCGCTCCGTGCTCGCGCCTCACGGCCGTCCCGAAGATGAACACGCCTCACCGCTTTACCTCCTCTAGGGTGTCTCGCCCCGTCGTCGGGAGGCAGCGGTCAGTATCCTGACTCCCGGATCGACGCTCCCCCCGACCTTCCGGCCCATACAGGCCGTGGTCATCACAAGGCTCACTCCCCGGTCACAGTGGCGGCACCGCGCCGGACTCACACCGGCTTCCTGGTCCCACTGCCCCATTTATGTTGGCTCAGACCCTACACAGGCCAGCCGCATCACGGCAAGGCCGTCCGATAGCTCGATCCGTGGACGGAGCCGAGGTTCCCACCACACTGCGTTCAGGGAACCATCACTTCGAGAACGTCGGGGTGATGGGTGATCACCAGGCGCTCGCCCTCGCCCAGGAACTCGCCGTCGACCTGGTAAGCCACTGGGGTACCTATGGCCCGAACCTGTATCCGGTCCAGGTCGGCTCGGCAGCCAACCTTGGGGTGACGCTGTATCCACCCGCCTGATCCCAGCGCCGAGGCGACCAGGCCGATGACGGGGGCAAAGCTCATGGTGTCGAACCGGACCATGGCCAGGCCCTGGTGGGGTCGGATGTCCGGCGCCAGGTTGAGTCGCCGGCGACCCAGGAAGGTGTACGGGTTGGTCTTGAGGCATATCGCGAAATATGCCTCTTTCTCGCCATCGTCTCCGGCCTGGATCGCCATCCTGGGCCCGCTGCGGTCGTAGTGCCTGAACCAGGTCAGGAAGGCGCAGTACACAAAGGCCAGCTGCCCGGCGTGGCGTTTGAGTTCGGCTCGCTTCTCCACCTGCTCGACGACGGACGCATCGAAGCCCAGGCCCACGTGAAAGAGGAAGTACCGGTCATTGACCTGTCCCAGACCGACCCGACGGCGCGAATTCTGGCGCAGGGCCGACAGCAGCTGGGTTGTGGCCTTCCTCGGCTCCTTGGACAGGCCCAGGGTCCGGGCGAAGACATTGGTGGATCCCGCCGGGACCGCGGCCAAGGCGGTACCCGTGCCAATCAGACCGTTGGCCGCCTCGTTCACCGTCCCGTCGCCCCCCAACACGATGACCACATCCACTCCGGCATCACCACCCTGGCGGGCCAGCTCAGTGGCATGGTCGCGGCCGCGGGTGGCAACCACCTCGACCTGGTGCTCGGCCTCGAGCGCCCTCTGGACGAACGTCGACAGGCGGACGTTCACGGTCGAGGCGTGGCGATTGACGATCAGGAGGAGCCTCATGGATCGCCACCGGCCCGGTGCAGTCTGATCGGGCGAACGATAGCCTCTATCGGGCCGAGAAGGTCGGGCTCAGATCATTCGGATCCCATGTCATCGGGTCCGCCTTCCATCATCTTCAGCATCGGGCGGCCGCCGGTGGCGAAGAACCGCCAGACCAGCACGGCCGCCAGCACCAGGAAGATGATGTTGAGCACGGTGGTGTAGTTCCAGCTCACCCCGGCGTTGAGGACGCTGGCGTTGCGGGTGGCGGGAACCAGGCCGACCGTCCCAAAGATGAGCTCGACGGCGTAGCCGGCAAGGGCCATGGTGACATAAAAGGTCCCCAGGATGAACAGCATCATCCTGGTGCCGTAGTACTTGCGGTAGATGACCAGGATGGGCACGATGATCAGGTCGGCGAAGATGAACGCCACCACCCCGCCAAAGCTGATCCCACCGTTCCACAGCACCGCGGCCAGCGGGACGTTGCCGATCGAGCAGACGAAGGCGAACACCGAGATGATCGGCCCCAACAGCGGCCCCCACGCCTGGGCCAGCACTGGGTGGCCGGTGAGGAACAGGTGGCGCCAGAAGCTGTCGGGGACCCACGCCCCCAGCGCTCCGGCCAGGAGCAGCCCAATGACGACGTCGCGCAGGACGGCGGCCCACTCCATGACGAAGACCTGGGCCACCGATGTAAAGCCGTCGGCTGAGCGCAGCCGGGTCAACAGGCTGCCGGAGCCCTGCACGCTCATGTCCATCGCCGCGTGTCCCTCCATGGAGCCGGCCAGCGCCCTGTCGGCCTGAGCGCGGGCTGCATCCAGCAGCCGGCGGCGCAGGAACAGCCGGAAAGCCACGGCAATCAGCACGATCATGATCGGGCCGCCCACGAACTCGGCCACGGTGAACTGCCAGCCGAGCAGCAGCGCCATGATTATGCCCAACTCCAGGACGAGGTTGGTGGACGCGATCTCGAAGGTCATGGCCGCGGTGAAATCGGCGCCCTTGCGAAACAATGATCGAGCCAGGGCGACCGCCGCGTAGGAACACGACGAGCTGGCGATGCCCAACCCTGTTGCGGTGGCTAGTGTCCTGGGCCGGTGGTCACCGAGCAGCCGGGTGATCGTGGCCTTGCGGACCAGGGCCTGGACGACGCCCGACAGGGCGAATCCCAAGATCAGCGACCATATGATCTGCCAGGTCATACCCCCAGCCACCGCCAAGGCATGACCGATGGCATGAAGGACCCTGGTCATGAGGGGTGGCTGGCGGGCTGAAAGCGACGCAGGCGCAGGCTGTTGCTCACCACGAACACCGAGGAGAAGGCCATGGCCGCCCCCGCGATCATGGGATTGAGGTATCCGGCAGCGGCGAGGGGAATGGCCGCGATGTTGTAGGCGAAGGCCCAAAACAGGTTCCCCTTGATGGTGGCCAGGGTTCGCCGGGACAGCCGGATGGCGGCCGCCGCAGCCCGCAGGTCGCCGCCCACCAGGGTGAGATCGGAGGCCTCGATGGCCACGTCGGTGCCGGTGCCCATGGCCAGGCCGAGGTCGGCCTGGGCCAGGGCAGCGGCGTCGTTCACTCCGTCACCGACCATGGCCACCACTCGACCCTCGTCCTGCAGGCGGCGAATGACCGTGACCTTGTCCTGGGGGAGCACCTCGGCGACGACATCGCTGGCGTCGATACCGACCTCGGCCGCCACCGCGGTGGCGGCCTGCCGGTTGTCGCCGGTCAGCAGCACTGGTCGTAGTCCCAGGCTTCTCAGCTGAGAGATGGCCGCCATCGAGGTCGGTTTCACCGTGTCGGCCACCACCAGTACGGCTCGGGCCGCGCCGTCCCAGCCAGCCAACACTGCGGTGCGCCCGGCAGCCTCGGCTTCTTCCTTGGCCCGAGTCAGCTCCGGTGACAGGCGCAGGGACCAGTCCTCCAACAGAGTGGGCCGCCCGGCGGCCACCGCATGGCCGTCCACGACGCCCTCTACTCCAAGTCCCGCCCGGTTGGTGAAGTCCGCCACCGCCGGGAGCTGGCCGACCTGTTCGGCGGCCGCCCTGGCGATGGCCTGGGCGATCGGGTGCTCGGATGCGTGCTCCACAGCACCCACCAGGCGCAGTACCTGGGTGACATCCTCGCCGACCGCCACCGCCACGTCGAGCAGGCCCATCTGGCCGGTGGTCACCGTACCGGTCTTGTCCAGGACCACAGTGTCCACCCGCCGGGTCGACTCAAGTACCTCAGGCCCCTTGATGAGAATGCCGAGCTGGGCACCCCGTCCGGTCCCGACCAGCAGGGCGGTAGGAGTGGCCAGCCCGAGGGCGCAGGGGCAGGCGATGATGAGTACGGCCACCGCGGCGGTGAAGGCGGCCGTGGCTGAGCCGCCGGCGCCCAGCCAGAGCCCGAGCGTGGCCACTGCGATGGTAATGACAACTGGCACGAAAACGGCAGCCACCCGGTCGGCCAGGCGCTGAACCGGCGCCTTGCCGTTCTGGGCGTCGGTGACCAGGCGGGCCATCTGGGCCAGCTGGGTGTCCGTGCCGACCCGGGTGGCCCGGACGACCAGGCGACCGCCGGCGTTGACGGTGGCACCGGTCACCGGGTCTTCGGGGCCGACTTCGACCGGCACCGACTCGCCGGTCAGCAGCGAGGCGTCAATGGCCGAGGTGCCCTCCTGGACGACACCGTCGGTGGCGATCTTCTCGCCGGGACGGACCACGAACCGGTCCCCGACGCTCAGCTGGTTGACCGGGACCCGGGTTTCCACTCCGTCGCGCAACAGGGCCACATCCTTGGCGCCGAGGGACACCAGGGCCTCGAGGGCGGCGCCCGAGCGGCGCTTGGCCCGAGCCTCAAAGTAACGGCCGGCCAGCAGGAACACGGTCACCCCAGAGGCGGCCTCCAGGTAGATCTCGTCGTGGCCAGATGTCTGGGCGACGGTGAAGGCAAATGACATGCGCATACCGGGCATGCCGGCGTCACCCAGGAACAGGGCGTACAGGGACCAGCCAAAGGCGGCCAACACACCCAGGGACACCAGGGTATCCATGGTGGCGGCGCCATGGCGAAGGTTGGCCCACGCCGCCTGGTGGAACGGCCACGCCCCCCAGGCCATCACCGGGGCGGCCAGCGTCAGCGACGCCCATTGCCAGTTGCGAAATTGAGCGGCGGGCACCATGGCCATGACGATGACCGGCACGGCCAGCGTGGCAGAGACCACCAGGCGTTGGCGCAGTGGCCGCGTTGGGTCCTGCTCTGCCTCCCCCTCAGTGCCGTTGGCGGCCTTGGTCTCTGAGCCCGTCGGTGGGTCGGACGGCCTGGCGTCGTATCCGACCGCCTTCACCTGGGCGACCAGCTCATCTGGGGTGACCGCCTCAGGATACGAGACCTTGGCGTGCTCGGTGGCGAAGTTGACCGTGGCGGTAACGCCGTCGACCTTGTTGAGCCGCTTCTCGATCCGAGCCGCGCACGACGCGCACGTCATCCCGCTGATAGCCAGCTCGACCTGGCGGTCGGCGGGAGTGGGCTGGGTGGGTGTGGTAGTAGTGGTGTGGGCCGCACTGCCGTGCTTCACCGGCATCTTCATCTCGTCGCTCCCGATCCGCTGGTCGCCAGCTCATAACCGGCCTCCTCCACCGCCGCGGCCACTTGGCCTGCCGCCAACGGTCCCTGGCTCATCACCGTGACCCTGCCGGTGTCCAGGGCCACCTCCACTCTCTTGACGCCCGCAAGGTTGCCCACCTCAGTGGACACAGAGTTGACGCAGTGCTCGCAGGTCATGCCGATGACCGTGTAGATGCTGGTAGTCATGGTCGGGCTCCTTCGTGATCGAGTCAGGACCGCACCAGGCGGGCGATGGCGTCGGAGGCTTCCTTAACCTTGAGATCCGCCTCCGGGCCACCGGCGGTGACGGCTTGGGCCACGCAGTAGCCGATGTGCTCCTCCAGCAGACCGATGGCCACCGACTGCAGTGCCTTGGTCGCCGCCGACACCTGGGTGAGGATGTCGATGCAGTACTTGTCCTCTTCGACCATGCGCTGAAGGCCTCGGACCTGACCCTCGATGCGGCGCAGCCGCTTGAGGTAGTCCTCCTTGTTGGCTGTGTACCCGTACATTGCTGGTTCCTCCTGCTGCGGGTGGGTCCTTGTCTGTCTCTACTATACCCCGGTTCAGTACTGGTACAACCGCCCTGATGCCTTTACTGACCGGTTAGTATGGAATTGTGCCTCCCACCACCCCTGCCCGTGACCGCCTGCTCGGCGCCGCCGCCAGCCTGTTCTATGGCGCAGGCATCACCGCCACGGGGGTTGATCGCATTGCGGCTGAGGCAGGAGTGTCCAAGCCCACCCTCTATGCCCACTTCCCCTCCAAGGCCGTCCTGGTCAGCGCCGTGCTGGTGGAACGCCACGACCGACAACGAGCTTCCCTCCAGGCGCATCTGGCCGAGTCCGATCAATCCCCGATCGACCGGCTGCTTGGTGTGTTCGACTGGCTGGGGGCATGGCACGCCAGCGAGGCAACCAGAGGCTGCGCCTTCCTCAACGCCGCCGCCGAGCTGACCGATCAGACCGATCCGGCCAGGAGGGTCATTGCCCAGCACAAGCGCTGGCTCAGAGATCAGCTGGCGCTCCTGTCGAGTGAGGCAGGCTTGGTCAATCCCGAGGAAGTCGGCGAGGAGCTGCTGCTACTGGTCGAGGGCGCCAACACCAGGATGCTGGTGGAGGGGGACCTGGGCGCGGCACCCCGAGCCCGTCGGGCCGCCGATGCCGTGATCGAGGCCGCTCAGCCGGCCAGGTCGGGCGCCGATGGTGAGTAAGGCGGCAAGGACCCACCTCGACGATTCGCCTCGTTCGGGTCTCTCTCGCCCACTGATCATCGTCGCCGGCTTGTCGTTTGGGCCGGTAGTGGCGCTCGGTTTGGCCCGCTTCGCTTACTCCCTGCTCCTACCAGCCATGCGCTCCAACCTGCACTGGACCTTTGCCCAAGCCGGGACCATGAACACGGCCAACGCCGTCGGCTACCTGGTTGGAGCCATCGCCGCCGGCCCCCTGGTGGCCCGGGTCGGGTGCCGACGTCCCTATCTCATCGGCCTGGTCTTGACGGGACTGGCCCTGCTGACTTCGGGGGCCAGCGCCAGCTTTGAGGTGCTTCTGGTCCTACGACTGGTAGCCGGAGCCACCGGGGCGGTGGTCTTCATCGCCGGGGCTGGGCTGGTCTCACGCTTGATAGCGGAGCTGGCCCCCGGTCGCTCGAGCGTCCTGCTGGGCGTCTACTTTGCCGGTGGCGGCCTCGGCATCGTCATCTCCGCGGTGGTGGTTCCCGTTGCCTTGCACCTGGGGACCGGAGGATCATGGCGTTGGGGTTGGATCGTTCTCGGCATCACCTCGCTCGTCGTCCTGACCGGCGCCCTGCCGGCTGCTCTACGGGCGAGCGAGCCACCGGTTGACCCTGGCCAGCGAGTAATGGGATGGCCGCTCAAGCGCCTCGCTCCAACGATCGCCTCCTACGCACTGTTCGGCGCTGGCTACATCGGGTACGTCACCTTCATCGTGGCCTTCTTGAAGGTCGATGGCGTTCGGCCAGGCGTAATCAGCGGCTTCTGGGCCGTCCTGGGCGCGACGAGCGTGGTGGCCGCCTTCGCCTGGGGGCCCGCTCTCGGGCGCCTGCAGGGCGGTCGGGGGCCAGCGACCGTGCTCGCCATGCTTACCGTCGGTGCTGTGTTGCCTCTAATCTTTCCGAGCGCTCTGGGCGCCTTCGCATCCGCGCTGGCCTTCGGGGGTTCATTTCTCGCCGTAGTCACGGCCGTGACGAACCTGGCCAGACGGTCCCTGACGCCCGCCCAGGTTGCTCCGGCAATCGCCGTGCTCACCGTGGCGTTTGGTATCGGCCAGAGCCTGGGGCCGGTGTTGGCGGGGATCCTCTCCGATGGGCCCAATGGGGTCCGATCTGGTCTTGAGCTGTCAGTCGCCCTGCTGGCAGCAGCCGCAATGGTCGCCTTGATCCAACGCAGGACGCCTGACCAGGACCTTACTTGACCGAACCGACAGGGTGCCGCTTTACCGGCCAGGCCTGACACCCCGGGCTCTGGTGCTCTCGGGCCCATGGCAGAATCATGCCCATGTCGACCGACGCTCCCTGGGATTCAGGGCCGAGCCGAGCCGCCTTCTTCGACCTTGACAAGACGCTGATCCCGGGATCGAGCCTGTTCTTGTTGGCCCGGGGACTGCATGCGTCGGACAACATCAAGTTCCGGCTGATCGACATCATGAGGTTCGGTTGGGGACAGGCCGCCTTTCGCCTGCGGGGCGAGTCGGACAAGGACCTGGGCCGGTCACAGCGCTCCGGCCTGAACCTGGTGTCCGGCCGGCGCCAGGATGAGCTCCGCACCTGGTGCGTCGACATCGCCAGGGAGTGGATCGTCCCCCGAGTCTACGAGGGCATGGTCGAGGTCATCGAGGAGCACAAGTCGAAGGGAGACGCCACCTTCCTCGTCACGGCCGCGCCCACCGAGCTGGCCGAGACCCTGGCCGACGAGCTGGGGATGTCCGGCGCCATCGGCACCGCGGCCGAGGTCGACGACGAGGGCGTCTACACCGGAAACCTCCCCGGGCCGGTCCTGCACGGAGAGGACAAGGCCGCGGCGGTGGCCAAACGGGCTGACGAGCTCGGCCTGAGCCTGGCCGAGTCCTCGGCTTACACCGACTCGGTCAACGACCTGCCCATGCTCGAGCTGGTCGGCCACCCCCACGCCGTCAACCCGGCCCGCCAGCTCAAGCGCCTGGCCGACGAGCGGGGCTGGCCGATCAAGGAGATGCGCACGAGCCGCAAGGGACTGGTGATCAGCATCGGAACGGGCGCCGCCGCCCTGGCTGGCGCGACGGCCCTGGCCATGCGCCAGCGCCACCGCCGGTAGCTCCTCACTGGTCTGCCTCGTCGGAGGCGACGCTGCGGGTTAGGAGCACGAGCTGGCGTAGACAGTGCTCCCGGAGGGGCTCGGGAAAATCGTCGGCCAGGCGGTTGAACACCACCCGGCCCTCCCTGCGGGTCATCACCAGCCCGGCAGTTCGCAGCAGGCGTAGGGCGTAGCCCACCTGATCCTCGTTGGCCGCCACGGCCATGGCCAGGTCGCCTACGCACAGCTCCTCGGCCACGTACAGGGCATAGAGGACCCGCAGGCGAACCGGGTCGGCCAGCAGGCTCAGCATCCCGGTGAGCCGGCCCACGTCGTCCGGATGGGGAAGACGCTGCCTGGCCCGGGCCACGCGGTCGGGGTCTATCGGGTGGTCGCGGGCAAGGCCCTCGATGCTGGTCATCTCGACGCTCAAAGCCTACCCCGCATGCCCGTACGGTTAGCCGGGTAATGTGAGGTAGCTCAGGGAGACGTCAGAAAGGTCGGTCCTCGCATGACTCCATGCCGGTCATCATCGCCCGAACGCACGTCGGCTCCTCGCCTGCCTTCGCCGCCGCAACGAAGTCCACGGGTGCGCTCCATGCAGTGGTGGTCGCCGCCGCTGCCGGTGGTGCTGATGGCCGTGGTCTTGGTGGCGGCCGGTTGCTCGTCGAGTGCCGGCACGGGCGCGCCCGGCTCGGGAGGTGACGTGCAAAGCACCACCGGTGTGGCATACGAATCAACGGGAACCGGCCCGATGGTCAAGCCCACCATCCCACAGACGCCGAGTGTCCCCAGCGACTTCGGACAGCTCCAGTGCTCGCCGGGAGCTCCCCTCAAAACAGCCGACCCGGCGCCGACCAAACGCTCTTGCACCCGGGTGTTCCACCTGACCGCTTCGGCATTCGAACAGAAGATCGCCAACTTCCCGGTCCAAGACGTCATGGTCTGGGGCTACAACAACTCGACCCCCGGCCCGACACTGATCTCCTACGCCGGCGAGCGGGTCCAGATCGTGCTCACCGACAACCTGCCCGTGCCCACCACCGTCCACCCCCATGGCTTGCACCAGCCCAACACCGCCGACGGGGTGGCAGGTATCTCCCAGCCCGACCCGGTCATGCCCGGCCAGACCCACACCTACCCGTCGTTCGTTCCCGGCCACACCGGCACCTTCGCCTACCATTCCCACACAGACGGCCCGGTTCAAGAGCTGCGCGGCCTTGACGGTGCGTGGATCGTCCTGCCCCGAGCCGAGCACAGCTCTGTCCACGTCAACGACGACTACATGATGACCCTCCAGCAATTCAACCCTGAAGCGGTGATGAGCGGCATGCCGGTGGCCAACAAGCTGGTCAACGGCACGCTCGACGTCCCCTTCCCCGGCGGCACCGGCGACTTCCCGCTCTCGACCGTCAACGGCAGGACCGGCGACGCGTCCGGCGGCCCGATCACCATCCACAAAGGCGACGTGGTCCGCATCCGCATCTACAACGCCTCGCAGAACTCGCACTCCATGCACCTCCACGGTCACGACGAGGTCCTGGTCGCCAAGAACGGCCATGCTGTCCCGCCCGTGCGTGAGACCACCCAGGATGTGGCCCCCGGTGACTTCTTCACCATCGACTTCAAAGCCGACAACCCCGGCAACTGGATCTTCCACTGCCACTTCCCCCACCACACGGCCAACGCCAAAGAGTCCGGTTACAACGGTGCCCCGGTGGGCATGACCCGCATCTTCCACTACGCCGGCTCCGCCCCGGTCCCCGTGCAGTACTTCACCTACCAGGGCCAGAGCTCGATGCCCGCCCCGTAGGGAGGGGAGGTCCACTGCAGGCCCTCGGCCCCCACCGGCACCTGCGTCAGCACATCGGTGCTCATGACCACTGGGCCCGCTCGACCAGCACCTGCTTCAACAGCGACGGCCGGTCGGAGAAGACACCGTCCGCCCCCAGGTCGAGGAACCTGCGCATCTCCGAGAGGTCGTTGATCGTCCACACGTGCACGGCCAGCCCTCGAGAGTGCGCCGTATCCACGAACCGCTGATCGGTAAGGGGCGCTCCATATCCCGGACCCACTCGCGGCGGCACCTGCGCACAGGCCGCCGCGAAGGCGGGTACCGGCAACCCCAGGCTGGCCAGGCGGAGCCGGCCGATCTCCGCCCGGCCCATCCAGGTGCACACCAGGTTGGCGGTCAGCCGGCGCAGCCGGTCCGCCCGCTTGCTGGAAAAGGACCCGATGCAAACCCGGTCCTGGGCTGCGGCCCGCTCGATGGCACTGACCAGCGGCGATACCGCGGCATCGTGCTTGGCGTCGATGTTCCACCGGGCCTCCGGCCAGGCGGCGAGCAGCTCGTCCAGGCGGGGAATGGGCTCCCCCTCGACCCGGGCCGAGCTCAGTTCGGCATAGGTCAGCTCGGCGATAACGCCCGGTCGGTCCGCTACCCGGTCGAGCTGGTGGTCATGAAAGGCCACCAGCACCCCGTCAGACGTAGCCCGAACATCGGTTTCCAGATATCGGTAGCCGAGTCTCACTGCAGCCTCGAAGGCCACCATGGTGTTCTCCGGCCGCTCCGCCCCCCCGCCCCGATGGGCGAAGGGGATGGGGTGGGGCCAGTCCAGGAACGGCCAGCGCGGCGAGCTAATCAAAGTGAGTGCCGCACCAACTCGCTGGCATGTCCCCGAAGCCGCTCCATGATCGAGCGCTCCCGCCAATGTTGGAGCAGGTACTCCTCGGACTGGCCGAGGTCTTCCAGGAAGTGCTTCTCGAGATGGGCCACCAAGGCTGGATCCCGAGCGCACAGGTTTATCTCGTGCTGGAGGGCGAAGGAGCGGTTGTCGAAGTTGGCTGTGCCCACGTTGACCCAGTTGTCGTCCACGATGAGAACCTTGGCGTGCAACATGGCCCGCTGGTACTCAAATATACGAGCCCCGCATTCCAGCAGGGGGCCGTACGACTGCTTGCCGGCGACTCGGACCACCTGCTTGTCGATGCTGCGCCCGTTGACCAGGATACGCAGGTCGACTCCCCGACGGGCTGCCGCGCAGAGGGCGTTAACGAAGGCCTCTCGCGGCGCGAAATACGCAGTGGTTATCCACAGCCGCTCCTGGGCGCCCAGGATGGCAGCCAGGAAGATCTCCTCGGTGGCGGTGCTGCCCGACGTAGGAGAGCTCCTGGTGATCTGGGCCGGTACCCCGTCCTCATGACTGGGCACCGACGGGAGGTGTAGACCACTGAGCAGTGTTCCCGTCGCTTCCACCCAGTTCTCCAGGAACGCGCCCATCAGGTCCGTCACGGCCGGACCTTCGACGCGGACGTGGGTCTCCCGCCAGTGGTCGGGGTCCTCGACGTCACCTTCCCACTCCTCGGCAATGCCCATGCCTCCGGTGAACCCCACCTGGCCGTCCACCACCATGATCCGGCGGTGCATCCGATTGTTGGATTTCCTCAGGTCATGCCAGTTGAGAGGGCGGAATCGAGCGACCTTGACGCCCGCCTGCTCCATGCCAGTTACCAGATCCCGGTCCACTGAGACAGACCCGTAGCCGTCTAGCAGCAGATTGACCTCGATGCCGGCCCGGGCCCGCTCGCTCAGGGCCTCGGCCACTTCCAGTGCGATGGCGCCGGCCCAGAAGATGTAAGTGGAGAAGTCGATGGTACGAGACGCCGAACGGATTGCCTCCAGCATGGAGGGGAAGATCTCCTTGCCATTGCGCAAGATCGCCAACCGGTTGCCCTCCCGGTTGGGGGCTTGGGCAATGGCCTCTAGCATGCGAGCGAACTCGGCGGTGCCCGGAGCCGGCGGCTCCGCCAGCTCGAAGCCGCGCTTGGCCGTCGCCCGATAGTGGATCCCCTTGGCCAGGTAGGTGCCCAACAGCGCCAATGCGCCGGCGCCCGCCACCTTGGGCAGGGAGGATCGGACCGGCGACTGCTGAGGCATGGAGCCCACAAGCTATCCCCAACAGGGACGTCGGCGGGTTTAGCCGGGAGCCGTCACAGGAGACCGCGGCCAAGGGGCGCCACGCCTGGGAGGTGGCCCGCTCCATGCTGGCCTCGGGGGAATGGGACCTGCTCATCTTGGACGAGCTCACTTATGCCGTGAAGTACGGCTGGGTCCCCGTGGCCGAGGTGGTGGCCGGCATCAGCGATCGGGCGCCCAAGACCAACGTGGTCGTCACCGGCCGGGACGCCCCCGACGAGCTGATCGAGGTGGCCGACACGGTGACCGAGATGCGCAAGGTCAAGCGCGCCTACGACCAGGGCATCGTGGCCAAGAAGGGCATCGAGTACTGACGCCTGGGCTGAGGGGCGATTTTGCGAAATTGGGCCCTCGCCTGGTAATCACCGCCCCCGCTCGCGGGCGGGCAAGACCACGGTCGCCACCGGCCTGATGCGTGCTCCAGCCAACCGGGGCCTCAGGGTTGGCGCGGCCAAAGTGGGGCCCGACTTCATCGACCCCAGCTATCACGCCCTGGCCACTGAGCGCCCGGCCCGCAACCTGGACGCCTGGATCTGGGTGGCGACCAGGGGGAAGCTGTGGGGAGCGCCGACCACGTACCCCGCCGCGGCCCACTGGCGCAGGAGTGGCTCGTAAGCTGAGCCCGAGGAGTCCAGCCCGAGCGCACGGACGAAGGGCTTCGCCCGGGACCGCCAGCCGACGGCCGTACCCTCGTACTCTTCGGGCGGCGACCGGACTTGGACGGATGGCAGGTCGTGGACCGCGCCGAGGGGGTTTCGGTCAGGAGCGGACCAGTCGGGCGATGGCGGCGGAGGCTTCTTTGATCTTGGCGTCGGCGTCGG
>QHCF01000242.1 GCA_003244275.1 Acidimicrobiales bacterium | reverse complement strand
CCACCGCCACACCCCCGAGATCGAGCAGGCCACCGGCGCACAGGTCCTGTTCACGCCCCACCTGGCCCCCATGACCAGAGGCATCCTGGCCACCTGCTACGCCCGTCCGGCAGCGGGAACGGTGCCGAGCACCGCCGACATCCTCGGACTGCTGGCCGATGCCTACGCTGGCGAGGCGTTCGTCACCGTCTCGCCGCGCCCACCGTCGACCAAAGCCATTCTGGGATCCAATTGTGCCCATCTGACCGCTCGGGTCGATCCCCGTACCGGATGGGTGCTTGTGATTTGCGCCCTGGACAACCTGGTCAAGGGTGCATCCGGTCAGGCTCTGCAGTGCGCCAACCTGGCCCTGGGGTTACGCGAGACCGCCGGCCTGCCCACCGTGGGCCTCTACCCGTGATCCTGAAATCGCAATGACGCCAGGATCGAGATGAGTGTCACCGCTCCGGCCGGGTTCGTGGCCGCCGGCATGGCCTGTGGCATCAAACCGGGAGGCGTTCCCGACCTGGCCCTGCTGGCCACCGAGGACGGGCATCCGGTGCCGGCGGCCGCGGTTTTCACGGCCAACCGGGCCCCGGCCGCACCCGTCCAGGTGAGCCGGGCCAACCTGGTCACTACCGGCGGGCGGGCGGCGGCGGTGGTCGTCAGCTCGGGCAACGCCAATGCCGCCACCGGGCGTCCCGGTCTCCAGGTGGCCAAGGGCATGTGTGACCTGGCGGCCGGTCACCTCGGCTGTGCCCGGGACGAGGTGCTGGTGGCTTCCACCGGACTCATCGGCATCCCTCTGCCGTTTGAGCCACTGCAGACTGGCATTCCCCGGCTGGTGGCATCCAGGGCGCCAGGGGCGAAGGCCGCCCGGGCCGCGGCCCAGGCCATGATGACCACCGACACCGCCATCAAGCAGACCCTGGTCGAGGGCCCGAGCTTCAGCGTGGGGGGCATGGCCAAGGGGGCGGCCATGCTGGCACCCGACCTGGCCACCATGCTGGCCGTGCTCACCACCGACGCCGACGTCAGTCCGGCCGACCTGCACGAGGCCCTGTTGGGGGCGGTACGAGACTCGTTCAATTCCCTGTCGGTGGACGGCTGTTGCTCCACCAACGACACGGTGGTGATCCTGGCCAGCGGGCGGGCAGGGGCGGCTGCCACCGGCCTCGGGTTGATGCAGGCGGTGGGAGCGGCCTGCGCCGACCTGGCCGAGCAGATGGCGGTTGACGCTGAGGGAGCCACCCGCAGGGTACGGGTACGGGTCAGCGGGGCAGCCACCACCGATGACGCCCACCGGGCGGCCCGCAAGGTGGCCGAGAGCGCACTGGTGCAGTGCTCGATGTACGGCTCGGACCCCTACTGGGGTCGGGTGGTGAGCGAGCTGGGCTCGGCCGGGGTGGCCTTCGACCCCGATCGGGTTCGCGTGGCCTATGGAGGCATCGATGTGTGCCGGGGCGGGGTGGCCTGTGCTCACGACACTGAGGCAATTGCGACTCATCTGCGGGGAATGGTGGTCGAGCTCACGGCTGACCTGGGCCTGGCCGAGGGGACGGCTGAGATGCTGACCACCGACCTTGGCCCGGGCTACATATCCGAGAACATGCGGACATCGTGAGCACCACCAGCCCGGCCGGCACCAGCCCGGCCGGCACCAGCCCGGCCGGCACCAGCCCGGCCGACAAGGCCGGGATTCTGGTCGAGGCGCTCCCCTACATCCGCCGCTTCTGGGGGAAAGTGGTCGTTATCAAGTACGGTGGGGCGGCGCTGAGCTCCTTCCAGGGCGGTACGACGGGAGTGGGGGTAGGGGTCGATCGGGGAGGAGGTACTTTCGCCCAAGACGTGGTGCTGATGCGCCTGGTGGGCATGTACCCGGTGGTGGTGCACGGCGGCGGCCCCCAGATCGGCCAGGTCATGGAACGTCTGGGTAAGAAGCCCGAATTCGTCGACGGGTTGCGGGTGACCGACGCCGAGACGCTGGACATCGTGCGCATGGTGCTGGTGGGCAAGGTCAACCGGGACATCGTGGGCGCCATCAACGTGCACCAGCCGCTGGCGGTGGGAATGTCGGGGGAGGACGCCCGCCTCATCACCGCCTCCCCCCACTCTCCTGCGCTGGGCTTCGTGGGCGACGTGGACGTGGTCGACCCCACCATCGTCAGGCGGCTGTTGGCCGAGGACCTCATTCCGGTGGTGGCCAGCATCGGAGCCGATGCCGCCGGCCAGGCCTACAACATCAACGCCGATTCGGCCGCCGGGGCACTGGCCGCTGCCCTCGGAGCCGAGAAGCTGGTCTACCTCACCGACGTGGAGGGCCTGCGGCGGGATCCGGCCGACTCGGAATCCCTGGTGCGATCGGTGTCGGTGGACGAGGTGGAGGCCATGGTGGAAGACGGCACCGTGCAGGGGGGCATGATCCCCAAGGCGATCTCGTGCGCACTGGCGGTGCGGGGTGGGGTGGGCCACGCCCACATTGTTGACGGCCGGGCGGCCCACGCCCTGCTGTTGGAGATGTTCACCAGGGAGGGCGTGGGGACAATGGTCAGTCCGTGAGCGACTTCATCAGCGAAAGATGGCCTTCTCCAGCCGACGTCCTCATGCCCACCTACCCCTCACCGCCGGTGACATTCATCCGCGGGGCGGGGAGCCGACTGTGGGACGGGGGAGGGAAATGCTATCTGGACTTCCTCTGCGGCATCGCGGTGACGTCTCTCGGCCACTGCCATCCGGCGGTGGTGGAGGCGCTGTCCCGCCAGGCCGCCACCCTGTGGCACGTCTCCAATCTCTACGGGAATCCCGTGGGCCCGGCGGTGGCCGAGGTTCTGGACCGCTTGCTGGGTGGAGGGGGACGGGTGTTCCTGGCCAACTCGGGGGCGGAGGCCAACGAGTGCGCCCTCAAGCTGGCCCGGCGGTGGGGAGGCAGAGGGCGCCACGGGGTGGTGAGCGCCTACGGCTCGTTCCATGGGCGGACGTTGGCCACCCTGGCGGCCACCGGGCAACCCTCCAAGCACGAGGCGTTCCAGCCCCTGCCCGAGGGATTTCGCCACGTGGCGTGGGACGACCTGGAGGCACTCTCCGAGGCGGTGGACCCGACGGTGGTGGCTGCGGTCCTGATGGAGCCCATCCAGGGGGAGACCGGGGTGGTGGAGGCATCGCCGGGTTACCTGGCGGGGGTGCGCCGGCTGTGCGACGAGCGGGGCGTGCTGTTGATGGTGGACGAGATCCAGACCGGGTTGGGGCGGACCGGGCGCTGGTGGGGCTTCGAGCACGAGGGGATCAGGCCCGACGTGGTGACGGTGGCCAAGGCCCTGGGCAACGGGATGCCTGTGGGCGCGTGCTGGGCACGGGCCGAGGTGGCCGGGGTATTTCGTCCTGGCGACCACGCCACCACCTTTGGTGGCCAGCCCCTGGCATCGGCGGCCGCCCGGGCCACCCTGGAGGTGATGGAGTCCCACGATGTTCCGGCTCGGGCGGCGACAGCCGGGGCCCGGCTGCGAGCCGGCCTGGAGGCCATGTCCGGGGTGGCATCGGTGCGAGGCAAGGGCCTGCTGCTGGGAGCGGTGCTGGCTGAGGGGCTGAGCTCCGCTGACGTGGCGGCGGCCGCTCTGACCGCTGGGCTGGTGGTCAACCCGGTGGCGCCGGGGGTGGTGCGCCTGGCTCCCTCGCTGCTGGTCAGCGACGACGAGGTGGACGAGGGGTTGGGAATCCTGGGCCAGGTCCTCGGATGAGGAATTTCCTCGAGATCGATGACCTGAGCCCTGGGGAGCTGAGCGAGGTCCTGGACCTGGCCAGGCGCTCCGACGTGCCGGCGGTGATGGCCGGCCGGGGGATGGCCCTGCTGTTCGAGAAGCCGTCTACCCGCACGCGCAACGCCACGGAGATGGCGGTGGCCCAGCTGGGTGGCCATCCGGTGAGCCTGGCCATGGCCGAAGTCGGTCTGGACACCCGTGAGAGCGCCGAGGACCTGGCCCGTACGCTGGCCTGCTACCACTGCGTCATCGGGGCCCGGGTCTTTCACCACTCGACCCTGGAGCGCATGGCCGCCGCCCTGTCGCTCGCCGGGGTGGAGGTGGCGATGGTGAACCTGCTCTCCGACCGGGGCCATCCCAGTCAGGCTTTGGCCGACCTGTTGACGCTGGGCGACGTGTTCGGACCCCTGGCCGGTCGCACGGTGGCCTGGGTGGGGGACGCCAACAACGTGTGCCGATCTCTTGTGCTGGCCGGGGCCATGGCCCGGATGTCCATGCGGGTGGCGTCACCCCTGGGTGTCGGGCTGGCCGCGGAGGACCTCGACCGGGTGCACGGGTTGGGCGGACACGTGGAGGTCACCCACGAGCCCCGCCAGGCGGTGGCCGGCGTCGACGCTATCTGCACCGACGTCTGGGTGTCGATGGGACAAGAGGCGGAGGCTGACCAACGTCGGGCGGATTTCCAGGGCTTCACGGTGGACGAGGAGCTGGTGTCGTTGGCCAGCCCGGAGGCGGTGGTCCTGCACTGCCTGCCCGCCCACCGGGGCGAGGAGATCACAGCCGGGGTGATCAACGGGCCGCAATCGGTGGTCTGGCGCCAGGCGGCCAATCGCCTGGCCGCCATGAGGGGCCTGCTGTGGTGGCTGGCCGCCCCCTCGTGAGGCTGACCAAGAACCAGCGCCATCACCGGATCGCCCGGCTGCTGGGCGAGCAGGCCGTATCCAGCCAGGCCGAGGTGGTGGAGCTGCTGGGTGCCGAGGGGGTGGACTGCACCCAGGCCACGGTGTCGCGTGACCTGGAGGAGATGGGGGCGGTGAAGGTCCGGGTGGCGGGGGGCGACACCGTCTATGCCATCCCTGAGCTGCCCCGGGACCAACTGGCCCCTGAGGGCCACCTGGGACGCGTGTTGGGGGAGTGGGCGGTGGAGGTTTCCCACTCGGCCAACCTGGTGGTGGTGCGCACCCCTCCGGGCTCGGCCCACGTGGTCGGGTCGGCCCTGGACCGGGCCGGGATCGATGGTGTGATCGGGACGGTAGCCGGCGACGACACCGTCCTGGTGGTCACGGCCGAGCCGGCAGGCGGTGCCGGCGTGGCCAGTCGCCTGGCCAACCTGGCTGGGCTGTAGGAGGCGGGGAGTAGGGTGCGCACGCGCCTGCGGCGAGTAGTCGCCGCCCAAGACGGGGACGGGGAGTGACAGTGGCAAAGCGGGTGGTGCTGGCCTACAGCGGTGGCCTGGACACTTCGGTGGCGGTGCGCTGGATGGGGGAGGAGATGGGGCTGGAGGTGATTGCGGTGGCCGCCGACGTTGGCCAGGGCGGTGACTGGGAGGCCATCCGCCAGCGGGCGTTGGCGGCGGGAGCGGTGGAGGCGCAGGTCGTCGACTGCCGGGAGGAGTTCGCCAGGGACTTCGTGGCCCCCGCACTGTCGGCCAACGCCCGCTACGAGGGCAAGTACCCGTTGGTGTCGGCCCTGTCGCGGCCCATCATCGTCAAGCACCTGGTGGCTGCGGCTCGCGCCCACGGGGCCGGGGCGGTGGCCCACGGGTG
>QHCF01000119.1 GCA_003244275.1 Acidimicrobiales bacterium | reverse complement strand
GGTTTTGGATGAGTCAATGCGCCTGCTTGCTCGAAGGGTGTTTTTTGTGCTAAAATTGTTAGCTAATCCGTAGGACAGAAAACCGAAAAGAGGCAGACGGTGAGTACACCCCGCGTCATGGCCAGGACCACCTTCGGGAGGGTTTTTGCGGACAGGGGTTGGCGGGGCAGGGTTGCTACGTTAGCGGTGGCAGTGACCTCCAGCTCACTACTGCTGGCCGCCTGTGGTGGCTCGAACAGCGCCAGCTCCTCGGGCTCGTCCAGCCAGGGCACGCCGGTCAAGGGCGGCACCCTCAAGCTGGTGGGAAACGGCGACGTCGACTTCATCGACACCACTTCCGCCTACTACGACGTCAGCTACACCCTGGAGCGGGCCTTCACCCGCCAGCTCTACACCTATGCCAGCGTCCCGAATTTTCAGGGCCAGATCAACCCTGTTCCCGACCTGGCCACGGCCACGCCGACCATCAGCGCCAACAACACCGTCTACACCATCCACCTGCGTCCCGACGCCATGTGGGGCACCACTCCCCCCCGGCCAGTGACCGCCCAGGACGAGGTGCTGGGCATGAAGCGGCTGTGCAACCCGGCCAGCCCCACCGGGGCCCCAGGCTATTTCGAGGCCACCATCGTTGGGATGAAGGCCTACTGCGACGGCTTCGCCAAGGTCAAGCCAGACGTGGTCAGCATCAAGAGCTACATGGACGGCAACGACATTGCAGGGGTCAAGGCCCTAGACGCCGGCACCGTGCAGTTCACCCTCACCCAGCCGGCCTCCGACTTCCTCAATATCTTGGCCCTGCCATTCTCCTCACCGGTCC
This sequence comes from Acidimicrobiales bacterium, assembly GCA_003244275.1. GTDB lineage: Bacteria > Actinomycetota > Acidimicrobiia > Acidimicrobiales > QHCF01 > QHCF01. The sequence goes on along the minus strand of QHCF01000119.1, from coordinate 1,845 downwards.
CGGTCGAGTACCTCAACTACCTGCCCGGCAGCCCCGATCAGGCCACCCACACCATCTCCGACGGGCCCTACGCCATCACCACCTATGTGCCCACCAGATCGATCAGCCTGGCCCGCAACCCCGCCTGGAAGGCGTCCAACGATCCCATCCGCAAGGCCTATGTCGACAGGATCCAGATCACCGAGGGCATCCCCAGCGCCACGTCAGCCCAGCAGCAGATCGAGGCCGGCACCCAGGACATGGACTGGGACCAGAATGTGCCCACCGCCGACCTGGCTGCCTTGTCCGCCCGCCATGATCCAAACCTGGTCATCGGACCCTACGGCGACAACTTCATCACCATCAACCCGCTCATCGCCATCAACCAGCAGAGCCCCAGCAACGCAGGCGCCCTGGGCAAGCTGGCGGTGCGCCAGGCCCTGGAGTACGCCTTCAACAAGTACGCCGACTCCCAGGTCTATGGGGGCGCCGTGGTCTCCAAGCCGCTCGACCAGGCCGTACCCCCCGGCAGCGTGGGCAATGTCTCCGGCTATGACCCATACCCCACTCCGGGCGGCAAGGGGGACCCGGCTAAGGCCAAGGCCCTGCTCAAGCAGGCCGGCTACTCTCCGGGTCAGATCACCCTCAAGCTGATCTACCGCACCAACACGGTGCATCCCCAGATCGCCCAGACCGACCAGGCGGCGCTCCAGGCGGCCGGTTTCAACGTGCAGCTGGTACCGGTGAACCCCGCCAACACCCTCTACACCAAGTACCTGGAGAACCCGACGGCCAGCCAGGCCGGATCCTGGGACATCGCCGAGCCAGGCTGGGTACCCGACTGGCTGGGCAACAACGGCCGGTCCGTCATCGAGCCCCTGTTCGACGGGCGCACCTACGGGGCCAACACCCAGGACTGGGGTGACTACAACAGCCAGGCGGTCAACTCCGACATCGACAGGGCCCTCTCAGCCTCCTCTACCAGCGACGCCACCAAGGCCTGGCAGGCAGCAGCCAAGCAGGTGATGGCCGACGCCGCCGCCGTCCCGGTGGGATCCCAGAAGACGGCCATATACCACTCGACCCGGACCCACAACTGCGTGTTCAACTTCTTCACCCAGAACTGCGACATCACCAACGTCTGGCTGAGCGGTCACTGAGCGGATCCGACGAGACTGAGCGGTCCGACGAGACCGGCGGCCTGCCGCGCCCGGGGTCCCTCGAAATGACATCGTCGGCGCTGCTGGCGGTGGAGGATCTTCGCGTCTCTTTCCCGACCGCCGACGGCGTGGTGCGGGCAGTGAGGGGGGTGACCTTCGGCGTCGAGCGGGGACAGACGTTGGGCATCGTGGGCGAGTCGGGCTCAGGCAAGAGCGTGGCCAGCCAGACCATCGTGGGCCTGACCCAGGGAGCAACGGTCTCGGGTCGTGCCCTCTTCGAGGGGGAGGACCTGCTCACGATGGGGGCCGACCAGCTCCGAGCGATCCGGGGGGCCAAGATCGCCATGATCTTTCAGGACCCGCTGTCCAGCCTGCACCCGTACTACCGAGTCGGTTGGCAGATCGTCGAGATGATTCGCGCTCACGAGCGCGTGACCCGGGACCAGGCTCGCCGACGGGCCATCGACTTGCTGGGCCTGGTTGGTATTCCGGAGCCGCAGCGACGGGTGGACGACTATCCCCACCAGTTCTCCGGCGGCATGCGCCAACGAGTCATGATCGCCATGGCTCTTGCCCTCAATCCGGTTCTGCTCATTGCCGACGAGCCGACCACCGCCCTGGACGTCACCGTTCAGGCTCAGGTGCTGGAGATCATGGAGCGCCTTCAGACCGAGCTGGGGACCGCCATCATCATGATCACCCACGA
>QHCF01000095.1 GCA_003244275.1 Acidimicrobiales bacterium | reverse complement strand
GTTTCGGGGTTGCCAGAGCCCACCCCGCCGTCGCCATCGAACGGGACTCGGCCATCCGCTTCGCCCGGCTCATCCGGGAGCTGGACCTGGAGGGCGAGCCTGCCCCTGACCCGCGCATGCCCCAGCGGCGACGCTGATGCCGAGGCGCCACCGAGATGCCAAGCGCCGCTCGGCGGAGCTCACCGACGACCAGTACTGGGAGCTGCTGCTCGGCGATGCAGGGGTCCTGAGCGCATTCACCTGGGTGCCAGGCACGAAGCGCAGCCCCGGCGTGTACTCGGATTTCGAGTCGCCACAAGCACGGGAGACTGCCTGGTACCTCCACCGGGACTGGATGATGGCCAACGAGGGAGCGGGCCAGAGGCCCTGGGCCTGGTGGTGCTACGAGGCCGGCCTGGCCAAGGGGGAGCGGCAGCCCTGTGGCGGGCACAGGGATGAGGTATGGCTCTTGGAGCACAACAAGATGGACCGGGAGGAGATGGCCGGCGTGCTGGCGGACCTTCAGCTCCGCCTGAGAGACCCTGACGACCCAGAGAACGCCTACGGGAGCGAGGCCACGAGGGCCGACTGGCGCAGGACTTGGAACCTGGCCGCTGCTCTGCGAGCCCAGCTCGGTATCACCGGGGAGCTGGCGCCTGCTGAGGACGCCGAGGCACTCCACGAGAGTGACCGAATGCTCGACGACGAGAAGGAGGAGGACGATGCCTGATCCACTGAGCAGCGAGCAGGTGGCCGAGTTCGGGGCCAGTATCCTGGCGGGCGCATCCCAGGCCCACCAGGACGCCGTGCGGTTCGACACCGCCATGGAGGCGGCCGACGAGTGGCGCCGTCAGGTGGTCCGGCCACGACCCACCGGGGCGACGATGGTGGCCAACCTGCCCGACGGGCGCACCGTCCTGGTTGCCCGGCCTGGTCAGCCAGTGACGGAGCAGCTACTCACCGAGCTCGGCATCGCCGCCGCCGACGTCTACCCGTTGGAGGACTGAAAGGCCGTACCCCGACCTGGCCGAGGCGCTGCGCTCTAGCACTGTCGGAGAATGGCGAGCGATGGCAAACATCCTGCTCACAGTGTCCGAACTGGCCGCCGCCCTTGGCGTCTCAGAGAGAACTGTCTACCGCTGGGCCAAGCGTGGCGAGTTGCCCATCGTCAAGTTCGGTAATCGCGTTCGGTTCTCGCCGGATGCCATCGGGGCTGCCATCGCCGACCAGTTCGAGGAGAACGCCTAATGTCGCTGACCCCATCCGCCGCTGCCATCACAGATGCCGTGAGGCGGGCCATGCCTCCCAGCTCGACCCCCTCGGCACCGCCGAGCCTGGGCCGGGCCTACCTGGCCAGCGCTGAGTACCGCCTGCTCCGCACGTCTGGCTGGCTGCACCGGGCCAGCCCGCCGCCCATGGAAGCCAGGGGCACCGAGGGCGTTCTATCGGTCCGAGAGTTGATCTCGGCCCTGCGCCTGCGCTCCTTTGCCGACCTGAACCCATTCTCCATTGATCCCAAGACCGGCGTCAGCGCCCTGGCTCAACCTTCCCTGCTCCCTGGCCTGGTTGAGACCATCCCCACGACCCGTAATCAGGTCGAGTTGGCCGGTGAGCTCACCGAGTCTCCAGTGGCCAGCTCCGTCGACGACGGCACTGCCCTGCCGGAGCCGGCCCTGGCCTTCAACCCGACGCCACTGCTCGGCCAGCTCAAGCGCTTCGGCGCCGCCTGGCCAGTCACCAAGGCCCTCCTTGACTCGGCCGGCGAGGTCGAGGCGTTCCTCGATGAGCGGCTACTGCTGTCGGTCGGTGTCGGACTCGAGGCCGGCATCCTGTCAGGAAACACGTCAGCCATGACCGGGATTCTCAACACCCCCGGTGTTGGCGTCATCACTAAGGGCGACGCCGGTCATGCGACCGAGTACGACCTCGACGCCATCCTCCGGGCGGTGGCGGCTGTCCACGATCAGGGTTGGTACACCAACCCGAACGGGCTGGCGGCCATCATCCATCCCGACACGCTGCGCCTGGTCCGAGAGCAGCGTGACTCGGCAGGTGCCTACCTTTGGAACGCGGAGAACCTCGCCAGCGTTGGCTCCTGGGCGCCGTCGAGGTTCATGCCGACCGGCCAGGCCCTGGTAGGCGACCCGTTCGCTGGCGTCGCCCTCTACCTGAAGCAACCCGATGGCCTGTCCGTGGAGATGAGCGCATCGCACCAGGACTTCCTCACCCGCGACGAGGTCATGATGGCTGCCTATATGCGCTGCTATTGCTGGGTCCGCCGACCCGACGCCTTCGTCCTGGTCTCGGGCCTGGGCGCATAGCCCACACGAGGGGAGGGTCCGCAGGGCGGTCCTGTTTCCATGTCGGAGTTTCCGGCGGACCGCCCTGCGGACCTTCTCGTCGTCGTCGTGGGTGGGTAGCCTGCTGGCCGTGAGCAGCGGAGAGGCGGGGGACGTCCTGCGCCCCATGCTGACCCTCATCGTCGGCGGGCTGCTCATGTTGCTGTTCGTCCCGGTGATCGGTTGGGCCGCTCTGGCCCTGGCACTGTGCTACCCGTTGATCTACTGGATGGCTGGCCGGGCCGGCGCCGTCTACGGCCGCCGCAAGGCCCGCTGAGCCGGGTTGCGGGGCCCGGCCGCTAGTCGTTAGACTCGTTACTTGTGACGACTCTGGCCGCCTGCCAGCACTGCGGCAAGTCGTTCACCAGGCCGGCCCACGGTCGGGAGCCCCGGTACTGCTGCCCCGCTCACCGCCAGGCCGCCTGGCAGGCCAGGAGGCCGCCCACGATGAGCCAGGAGCGGCGCCAGGCCAGCGGGGCGGCAACTGCCGAGCTGGCGGTCCTTCGGGCGCAGGTGGCCGCCCTGGCCGAGCGGGTGGAGCGCCTGGAGGTTGGCACCGATGATGGCCAGCCCGTCGGAGAGTCGTCACCGCCGGTCGTAACGAAAGCTGACGACCGCCCGACCCGAGCGAGGACGAGTCGCAAGCCCTGGGCCGTCATCCGCACCCCGACCGACGACCCGAGCCAGGTCGCCTGGGTCTACTCCCACCACACCACCGAGCTGGCTGCCACCAGGTACCGGGACAAACTGGCCAGACAAGGCCAGGACCAGGCCGACGCCGGCCAGTGGCGCTGGTCCGTGGTCGAGGACCCGGCCGGGGAGCTGGTCAATCTGGAGGCCGAATCGTGGCTGAGCGAGTGAAGGGCCGAGCCCTCAACCGGGCCGAGACTGCCGACCTGGCCCGGCGCATCGGGCACAGTGAGGACTGGCGGGAAGTGCCGGGCGAGACACTGCGGCGCTTCCGCGAGTTCCGCTTCTGGTCTTGACGAGGCCCCTCGTGGGACGGGAGAATGGTCACACGCTGGTCACGGATTTCTCATAACAGAGCCGGACAGAGCCGGACTGGCGAAGGGGGCGCAAAGAGAAAGCCCTGCTCAGCAGCCATATTCCGGACGGAGCCGGACCGGGCCGGACGGGGCAAAGGGGAGTTCAAGTCCCCCCTCCGACACCACAAAACCCCAGGTCACAGCTCTGCGAGGGATACAAAAGGGCCTCTCTGCTACCCGATTGCTACCCGAACGGGCGCTACGGGACGGACAGGACGCCATGAGGCGGGCCGGATGAGACGGGCGAGGTGGGACTGGTGGCTGTTGTCCACAGGCAGCTCGACAACAATGAGGCCCCTCGACAGCTACTCGTACTCGTCGAAGAACTCCGGCTGCACGACCTCGTACTTCTCGACCCTGGTGCGCACCTCGACGCCGAGGCCATAGTCCCTGAGCAGATCGCAGAGGCGGTCACCATCGATCAGCTCCACCGGCGGAGCGCCGTCTCGGGTGGCCTCGTTCTGAGCGTCTTTGGATTCCTTCCTGGAAGGTCTACTTCTAGCGGAGCTCGCGGAGAGTTCCGACCGGGCGACCCTCGCGCACCAGTGTCCAAAACGTCCAGCCGTCCTTGTCCTCGCCGCCGCTTGCAGTTCGTGCAGCGAGGTCGGGCGACTCCTGTCGAACGCCGTCAATCGAAAGCGCGAAGTCATCTGTAACGATGGCCGTCACCGGAGCGATCTTGTTTGAGCTCACGAGAGTGTCTCCCGCTGCCAGCAGGCCACGTTCGATCAGTTCGGCGAAGCGCTCGTCGCGCCGCTCGGTCCAGCCGCCTCGCGTCGGAACTTCGATGGCTTGCGTGTAGTGGAGGCTCGGGTCTTCGAACTGGCGGAACTTCCACACTGCGTCGTTCATCTTTGAGGCGTTGAATGCTCCAGCGTTCACCAAACGCTCGAAGTCCTTGAGCGACAGGGTGGTCACCTTCTCGAAGAGCTCGGGCTCGAGTTGGGTGATGATCTCGTAGATCGTCTTCTCACGGTAATCGGTCAGGTACATGAAGGCCGGAATTCGCGTGAGGAAGCGCTGGAGCTTCTTCTTGATGTTCTCGCGCTTCTTCTTGGACTCGTCCTGTTCCTTCTTCTCGGAAGGGGTGAGTTTCTGCTTAGCTCCCATGGCCCCTGGCG
>QHCF01000016.1 GCA_003244275.1 Acidimicrobiales bacterium | reverse complement strand
AATCCGAGCCGCAGGCCCGACAGCTCGGCCGCCCCGAGGCGCTCGAATTCCTCCGTGGCGGAGCGGGCCTGGACCCGCTCGGAGTCCTCCACGAGCGGGCAGACGACATACGCTTGCTGACTGCGCGAAACCGCGGCCCGCACCCGGTCCCACGCCGCCGTCTCCTCCAGTGGCCCCCGCGCCCACACAGTGGTGACCGGCGTCCGCCCCGGTGGCAACTCGGCGAGCACGGTCGTGTCGAGGTCGCCATATACCGTCATCGCCGCGGTGCGGGGAATCGGGGTGGCCGTCATAACGAGGACGTCGGGCACGGCGTCGGCCGCCAGCTTGCGAAAGTCGTCGTCGCTCATCTGGGTGCGAGCCACCCCGACAACCGCCAAGGCGGGGGAGAGGGCCCGGCGAGTGGCCAGGCGCGCCAGGGCCGGAAGTATCTTGCGGGCGGTCAGGTCGCCCGAGGCCCCGAAGATGATCAGGGCCAGGGGCGGCCCTCGCCGTTGCGAATCGAGCCCTTCGGCCAGAGGATTGGGGGCCAGAGGGCTGGCAGCCAGGGGATTGTCGGCCAGGGGATTGGGTGCGGCCACTACGCCTGGGCTACTCCTGGGCGTGCAGGGCGTTTGCCTTGTCGCTGAGGCTCTGGATCAACTCGTCGAAGGACTTGGCGAAGGCGGCCACGCCCTCGTTCTCCAAGGTGAGCGAGACATCCTCCATGTCGATGCCGGCGGCCGCCAGATCCTCCATGGCCGCCTTGGCCTCGGCCACACCCTGATCGATGGTGCGCTTCACCGTGCCGTGGTCGAGGAACGCATCCAAGGTGGCATCGGGCATGGTGTTGACGGTGTGGGGACCGATCAGGCTGTCCACGTAGAGCAGATCGGGGTAGTCGGGGTTCTTGGTGGACGTGGACGCCCACAAAGGACGCTGGAGATGGGCGCCCCGGGCGCTCAGAGCCTCCCAGCGGGGGCCGGCGAAGCGCTCCTCGAACAGCTGATAGGCCAGCTTGGCCTGAGCCACCGCCGCCTTGCCCCGAAGCTCGCCCACGTCGGCTCCCGCCGGGCTGGTCCCACCGTCGGCCATGTTCTCCAGGCGCCGGTCGACCTCGGTGTCGACCCGGCTCACGAAGAACGAGGCCACGCTGGTCACCTTGGACAGGTCGGCCTCGGGGTCCCGGGCCACCAGATCCTCCAGGCCGGCCTGGTAGGCCTCGATGACGTCGCCATAGCGCTCCACGCTGAAGATCAGGGTCACGTTGATGCTCCTGGCCTCGCCGATCATGGCTCGGATGGCAGGCACCCCCTCGGCGGTGGCCGGGATCTTGACGAACAGGTTGGGCTCGTCGATCCGCTGGTTGAGCGAGCGGGCCGCCTCGATGGTGGCATCGGTGTCATGGGCCAGGTCGGGGGCCACCTCCAGCGATACGAAGCCGTCCGCCCCACCGCTGGAGTCGTGCACCGGTCGCAGGACCGACAGCGCCCCCCGGATGTCCTGGACCACCAGGTCCCAGTAGGCGTCGTCCACGTTCTTGGTGGCGGTCAGGGCAGAGAACTGCTCGTCGTAGTCGGTGCCGGCCTGGATGGCCTTGGCGAAGATGGTGGGGTTGGAGGTCACCCCGCGCACACCCTGTTGCACCATCTCGGCCAGCTTGCCGTCGGTCAGGTAGCTGCGCTTGAGGTTGTCAATCCAAGGGCTCTGGCCCTGGCTGTCGAAGAGCTCATTGAGCTTGGTCATGGTTCCTCCCGTTTTACTTGTTTGTCGTGTTGGACTTGGCCGCGGCCAGCAAGGCTCGAGCGTGGGCCACCACATTGTCGGCCGTAAACCCAAACTTTTCCATATTGACCCCTCCAGGGGCCGAAGCCCCGAAGTGGTCGATGCACACGGTGGCGTCCGCGTAGCGTTCCCAGCCAAACGGGCTGGCCGCCTCCACCGCCAGCACCGGCACGCCGGGGGGCAGCACCGAGCGGCGGTAGGAATCGTCGGTGTCCTCGAACAGCTCCCACGACGGCATGGAGACCACCCGGGCCACCACCCCCTCCTCGGCCAGCTGGGCGGCCGCTCCCACGCAGTGCTGGACCTCGCTACCGGTGCCCACCAGGACCACCGTCGGCTGCGAGCCAGCATCGCCCAGCACGTAGGCCCCCTTGGACACCCCCTCGAAGGCCGACCCGGTGCCATCCAGCACGGGAACCCCCTGGCGGGTGAGGATCAGGGCGGTGGGACCGTCCGAGTCGACGGCCACCCGATAGGCGTGAACCGTCTCGTTGGCGTCGGCCGGGCGAATCACCCGTAGCTGGGGCATGGCCCGCATGGCCGCCAGCTGCTCTATCGGCTGGTGGGTGGGACCGTCCTCGCCCAGTCCCACCGAGTCATGGGTCCAGGCGTAGATGACATGGGCCTCGCCCAGGGCGGCCAGGCGGACTGAGCCGCGCATGTAGTCGCTGAAGATGAAGAAGGTCCCCCCGACCGGCAGAACCCCGCCGTGCTGGGCCATCCCGTTCATCGTCCCGCCCATGGCGTGCTCGCGAATGCCGTAGAAGAGCTGGCGCCCCTCAGGGTGCTCGGCTGACTGCTGCTCCTGGTCATCAAGCTCGGTCCCGGTGTTGCCGGTCAGGTCGGCGCCCCCAGCGATGATGCCGGGCACCACGTCCAGGGTGGCATTGAGGCACGACCCCAGCGCCTTGCGGGTGGCGATGCCCTTGCCGACCTCGAAGGGGGTCGGCAGCTTCTCGTGCCAGCCGTCCATGCCCCGCCCGGCCCAGCACGCCTCCAGCTCGGCCCGGTCGCCCGAGCAGGAATCGAGGCGCCCCTTCCAGGCCTTGTGAAGGGCCTGGCCCCGGGGGATGCACTCCCGGTACATGGCCAGCACCTCGTCGGGCACCCAGAACTCCTTGTCAGCCGGCAGTCCCAGGATCTCCTTGGTGGCCCGCACCTCGTCTTCGCCCAGGGCATTGCCGTGGGCCTCCTTGGTGTCGGTGCGGTTGGGGGAAGGCCAGCCGATGTGGCTGCGCAGCACGATCAGGCTGGGCCGGTCCTCCTCGGCCATGGCTCGGCGCAGGGCCGCCTCCAGGGCGGCGGTGTCGTTGGCCACCTCCCCGATGGAATCGACGGCCCAGCCGTAGGCCTCGAAGCGCTTCACCGGGTCGTCGGTGAGGGACAGCTCGGTGGGACCATCAATGGTGATGTGGTTGTCGTCGTAGACGTACACCAGGCGGCCCAGGCCCAAGTGGCCGGCCAGGGAGGCCGACTCGTGGCTGATGCCCTCCTCCAGGTCGCCGTCACTGCAGATGACGAAGGTGTGGTGGTCGCAGACGTCGGCCCCGAAGCGGGCCCGCAGGTAGCGCTCCGCCACCCCCATGCCCACCCCGTTGGCGAAGCCCTGGCCCAGCGGGCCGGTGGTGACCTCGACGCCGGGAAGATGGTGAATCTCGGGGTGCCCGGGCGTCTTGCTGCCCCACTGGCGGAACTCCTCCAGGTCTTTGAGCTCCAGGCCACCGCCGGTCAGGTACAGCATCGAGTACAGCAGGATCGAGGCGTGCCCGCAGGACAAGATGAAGCGGTCGCGGTCGGGCCAGTGCAGGTCCGAGGGATCGTGGCGCATGACCTTGGTCCACAGCACGTGGGCCAGCGGAGCCAGGGCCATGGCCGTGCCCGGGTGGCCCGAGTTGGCTCGCTGGGGCCCATCCATGGCCAAGCCCCGAATGACGTTGATGCCCAGCTGCTCGAGGTCGGCGTCGCTCATTCTCTAAAGCTTACCCAGGTCTCGGCCTAAGCCTCGGCGAACAGGGCGATCGAGGCGGTGAAGCCGTGCACGAAATTGTGACCGCCCACCGGGCCCAGCTCACCGGCGGCAAAGAAGCCGGCTACCGGTACCGAGCCCAGGGCCTCAGCCAGGGCGGTGGCGTCGTGATGGGGCTGGTCGAACAGGCGGGTCCCTCGGCCGTTGCAGGTGAACATCAGGGCGCCGTTGGCGTGGTGACCAGCCAGCATCTGGCGTAGATCCTCATCCGCGGCCTCGGCATCCCTCAGGTGGAACTGCACGGTGGTCCCCAGATCGACGTGGTCGTTGACGGCGATGGCCCCCACGTCGGGGTCGGCGCCGATCACGTTGCGCACCAGGAAGTCGCCTCGGCCAAATTCCAGCCGGTGCTCGTCGATGACCCGGCCCAGGTGGAGACCGCCGGCATTGATGAGGGCCACATCGCGCTCGGGGAGGTCCCGCTCGGCCATGGTCACCAGGCGCTCGAGGGCCTTCCTGCCTCCCAGCTCGTAGACCACATTGCCCTCGGCCCGGGTCACGGCCAGGGGTCGTCCGATCGGCCGACACCCCTGGGAGACGACGGAGGCCACCTCCACCCCCGGTCCGAGCAGGGCCCCCACCGCCCCACTGGTGAGGACGCGGCCATCCAGGGTGAGCCGGTTCCCACCGGGGCCCCGGGCACCCGACGCCATGCCGCCGATGACCGGCAATCCAGGATGGACCCGGGCCGCCCAGCCGAGGAAGGCCTCCACATCGAAGCTGTAGGGATCGGCCACCAACAACACGGCCTTGGGCTCGAAAGGCAGCGGATCAGGCCAACCGGTCACTGCCGGCTGCCCGTCGCCCGGCTGGCGCTGGGTGGCAGTGGTGAGATCCAGGGCCGCCACCTGATCCAGACGGGCAGCCCACAGGCACACGGCCGGTCCCGACTCCACCTCTTGGCCCTTGCCCAGCACCGACTCGGCTGCACATCCGACCAGGATGCGGGGATGCAGGATCGACCGCACCGCCGCCGCCGCGTCCTCCAGGGCGCCGGCATGGGGTGGGGTGACGAAGAACATGGCCAGATCGGGGCGCTCGCCGAGCGCCTCCAGGACCTGGCCTGCCACCTCGCCGGTGGCAGTGGCGGTTACCGGATGCTGGGACAGTCCTGACGCAAACGCTGGTCCTGCGTACGGTGCGGACGCGTCGGGCATCCTGGGTCAGGCTAGCGACCGGTCAGGCGGCCCCCGGTCCGTTGGCCCCGGTTGCGACCGCGCTGGGCCGGGACTTGAGCCGGGTCTCGGCGTGGCGCACGGTGGCCCAGCCGCGGCCGGAGACGCTATCATCGGCTGGCCTACCGACCGGTCGGTAGGGAGCGGCTCGGCAGAACGGCTAGCGTGGCGAGATGGCAGTGGTGGCTACGCATCTCTCCACTCGGGAGACGATCCTGGCCGAGGCCATGCGCTGCTTCGCCTCCCACGGCTACGAGGGCACATCGCTCAACGACATCGCCATGGCCGTGGGGATTCGCCGGTCCAGCCTGCTCTATCACTTTGCCTCCAAGGAGATCCTCTACCAGGAGGTCTTCGCCGCCTCGCTCAGTGACTGGTTCGGTCGGGTGGCCGAGGCCATCGAGGTGCCGAGGGACGGCTGGGCCCAGGTTGACCAGGTGGTGAGCGAGGCCTTCCGGTTCTTCGTGGAGAATCCTCAGTTCGTGCGCCTGGTTCGCCGGGAGGCTCTCGATGGCGGCGGTCACCTGGGGATCGAGCTGGGTACGGCCCTTCGGCCGCTGGTCGACCAGGCCTGCGGTTTCTTCGAGCGGGAGATGACCGCCGGTCGCTTTCGTCGCCACGATCCCGAGCAGCTGTTGCTCACTGGATACGGAGCCGTCCTCAGCTACTTCAGCGACCTCCCCTTCCTCGAGGCGCTCCTGGGGAGGGATCCTCTCGCCCCTGAGGCCCTGGAACTGCGGGTGCGCCACATCTTGTCGTTCTTTCGCTCCGCCCTCGAGCCGTAGCCCGGTTTGGTCAGTTTGCCGTGAGCGACGCAGGCCAGACCACCCAGTCCCTGCCTATGTTTCCCCTGGGAACGGTGCTGTTCCCCGGCCAGGGACTGCCCCTTCACATCTTCGAGCCTCGCTACCGACAGCTGGCCCGGGACTGTGTGCGGGCCAACCGGGAGTTTGGCGTCGTTCTCATCGAGCGGGGCTCAGAGGTGGGCGGGGGGGACATGCGCTTCGATGTGGGGACGGTGGCACACATAGGAGAGGAGGTCGAGATGCCCGACGGGCGGTGGGTCCTGATGGCCACCGGCACCCGGCGCATCCGGGTGGTCTGTTGGCTGCCGGACGATCCCTACCCAGTGGCCCTGGTGGCGTCTCTGCCCGACTCCAACCTCGACACCATGTCTGACCCCGGCGCGGGTCAGGCTCTCGCGGCAGCCGAGCGGGGCGTGCGTCGGGCCCTCGCCTACCAGGCCGAGCTCGACCAGGGCCCCACCGTGCCGGCCACCGTCGCCCTGTCGGCCGACCCTGAGGTCGCCATCTGGCAGCTCTGCGGTTTCGCCCCGATCGGGCCGGTCGATCAGCAGCGGCTCCTGGAGCTCGAGTCGTCCGGCCAGCGAGCCCGGTTGCTGGCCGAGATGGCCGGCCAGACAGCCGACCAGCTTGCGCACCTGCTCGCCGGGGGATAGTAAGGCGCCGACCGGAGGAGAGGCATCGCCGGCGCCGACGGCAAGGGAGAGCATGGCCGACCAGAGCGATTCCCACGACATGTCAGTCATGGTCACTGAGCTCCGCCATCTGGTGGTGGCCTATCTCAAGCAGGAGACCATCGAGCCCATCAAGGGCCTGGGCCGCTTCGTGGCCTTTGGCGCAGCCGGCATGACGGTGCTGGCCGGTGGCCTGGTGCTGTTGCTGGTGGCCGGCCTGCGGGCCATGCAGACCGAGGGTGGGTCCATCTTCACCGGCCACCTGAGCTGGGTTCCCTACGGCGTCTGCGCCTTCGCGGCCATGGTGGTGCTGGGCGCGGCCGGAGCCGCGGTGGTCATGGGCTGGAGCCGGGGGGCTGGCGCCTCCAAGCCCGCCTCCCAGCCCGCTTCCAAGCCCGCCTCCAAGGCCGCCTCCAAGTCCGCCTCGAGGTCCGATTCCCAGCCTGCTTCCAACTCCGGGGGGACGCCATGAGCCAGGACCATTCCCGAGTGAGCATCGGCGATATCGAGGGCAAGATCCGCCAGATCAGCGGTCAGGCGGAGGAGAAGATCCAGGATTCCAAGAAGGACCTGATGACCGCCGGTGGGGCGGCCGCTGGAGTCCTGCTGGTGGCCGTGTACCTCCTCGGCCGCCGCCGCGGTCGGCGGCGGTCCACGGTCGTCGAGGTCCGGAGGGTCTGACGTGCGTCAGGATCGCGGCACTGCGGGACTGCTGGCGCCATGGGGCCTCCTGGGCTCACGGGGGCTGCTGGCGCCATGAAGCGCTGGGAGGTGGACGCCTTGCTGCGCACGCTGGTGCGCCGGGGCACCCGCCGGGGCCTGCTGGGCGGCAATCGGGCCTGGTTGGTGATCGGCGGCCTGGCCTTTGTGGTGCGCCGCCTGCGCCGTCGGGACGCCGGGGTGGTCTGGTCCGAGGAGGTCTCGCCTGGCCAGGTAGTCAGCGTGGAGCACCTTCCGAGGGGTGACTCCCGGCGCAGACGCCGTGCCCGGTCGAGGGGGGCGGCCACCGAGCCGGGTGGTTACCAGGTGGCAGCCGAGCCGCCGCCAAGAGTGCCTGAAACGGTCCAGAGAACGGAGAAACTCCGGGAGTGAGAGGGTCGCTGCGGGCTGGCGAGCGGGTGCTGCTGGTCGACAACAAGCGGCGGCGCCACCTGGTGACCCTGGCGGCGGGCGCCAAGTTCCACACCCACGCCGGAATCGTCGAGCACGACCAGGTGATCGGCCAGGCCGACGGGGCCTCGGTGCGCACCGGAGCGGGAGCCCGGTACGTGGCCCTGCGGCCCACCCTGGCCGAGGTGATATTGGAGATGCCGCGGGGGGCCCAGGTGATCTATCCCAAGGATCTGGCCGCCATCGGTATGTTGGCCGACATCTATCCAGGGGCGCGCGTGCTGGAGGCCGGGGTGGGGTCAGGCGCTTTGTCCATGGCCCTCCTGCGGGCCGGGGCCCAGGTGGTGGGCTACGAGATCCGCCCGGACTTCGCCGCCAGAGCGGAGAAGAACGTGGCCGCGCTGGCCGGGTCGGGATTGATCGGCTCCTCACCGGCCGCCTACCGGGTGGAGGAGCGCGACGCCTACGAGGGCATCGGCGAGTTTGATCTCGACCGGGTGATCCTGGATCTGCCCGAGCCCTGGAGGGTGGTCGGCCATGCCGAGGTGGCCCTGCGACCGGGAGGAATACTGCTGGCCTACCTGCCCAGCATCACCCAGGTGTCCCAGCTCCGGGAAGCCCTGTCCATCAGTGGCTTCGCCATGGCCGAGACCCTGGAGGTGCTACAGCGGACCTGGCACATCGAAGGTCGCTCGGTACGACCGGACCACCGCATGGTGGCTCACACCGGCTTTCTCACCCACGCCCGCCTCCTGGCCGACCACCAGGGCGAGCAGGGTTGTGGGTCAGCCGGCGACGGCGATCGCACCAACAGCCATCCGGAGCCTCGTTGACTGGTCGGATGGGTTGACCGAGTGACAGCGGCAACGTGCGTGTACTACCCCGCCTTGCTCGTCACCGCTCCCAATACCCGAACTTCGATCAAGGTCCCAGCCGGCTTGCGCGGCTGCTCGCCGATCGAGGTACATCCCGTTGTGTCCGGATTGACGGGCAGGACCCAGTAACACTTTTCCCGTCAGCCGGCCTCCACGAAGATGCACTCACCGGGGCATTCCTCGGCCGCCTCGGTCACCGCGTCCTCCAGATCCGAGGGGACGGCGGCCAGACCGGTCGACCCACCAGGGTCGTCATGGACCTTGTCGCCCGCCTTGACGTAGGCCAAGCCGTCGTCCAGAAGGGTGAAAACAGCAGGGGCGATCTCCTCACAGAGACCATCACCCGTGCAGAGATCCTGGTCGATCCAGACCTTCATCCTTGTGCCCCTCCCGAGACGTAGTTGCCGCCACTTTACCCACCCGAGCCTCTCGTACCGCCCAACCGCCGACCAGCCGGCGCCGAAGGCGGGACCAAGCCTTCGGGGTTTCTCGGGGACGCAGCCCCCCGAGTGTGGGGGCGGAGCGCCCCGAGTGACGGTGTAGGGTCGCCAGAGAGCCGGAGAAGCCACGACGCTAGCGAGGGGAGATGGTCCCGACGACTGACTCGGAGGGCCAGCGCCGCCTGGCCGCCTACGAAGCAGAGTTGATCACGCTGCGGGAGACGGCCAGGGCCGAAGAAGAAGAGGTGGGCGCCCTGCGCCGTCGCCTCCAGGACATGACCAAGCGCGTCCGGACGCTCGAGGAGAGGTTGCTGGAGAGCAAGGGCCAGCTGTCCCAGTCAGTCTCGCGCAACGACAAGCTGATCTACACCCTGCAACAGGCCAGGGAGCAGGTGACCGCCCTCCGAGAAGAGGTGGCCAAGCTCACCCAGCCCCCCTCCGCCTACGGGACCTATCTGACCACCAATGAAGATGGCACGGTCGACGTGTTCTCCGGGGGACGCAAGGTGCGGGTCTCACTGCATCCTGAGATCGACGCGGCGGCCCTGGAGAGGGGCCAGGAAGTGGTCCTCAACGAGTCGCTCAACGTGGTCCTGGCTCGTGGCGTCGAGCTGTCCGGCGAGGTGGTGACCCTCAAGGAGGTCCTCGAGGACGGCACCCGGGCCCTGGTGGTGGGTCGGGCCGACGAGGAGCGGGTGGCGGAGATGGCCGCCTCCTTGTCGGACATCAAGCTGCGGGCGGGCGATGCGGTGCTCATGGACTCCCGTACTGGGCTCCTGCTCGAGCGTCTGCCCCGACCTGAGGTCGAGGAGCTGATCCTCGAGGAGGTACCCGACGTCTCCTATGCCGACGTGGGCGGCCTGGACGACCAGATCGAGGCCATCACCGACGCGGTCGAGCTGCCCTTCGTGCACCGTGAGCTGTTCGTCGAGCACAAGCTCCCGGCACCCAAGGGGATCCTGCTGTACGGCCCCCCTGGGTGCGGCAAGACCCTCATCGCCAAGGCGGTGGCCAACTCCCTGGCCAAGAAGGTGGCCGAGCTGTCCGGGGACAAGGCAAACCGCAGCTACTTCCTCAACATCAAGGGCCCCGAGCTGCTCAACAAGTACGTGGGCGAGACCGAGCGCCAGATTCGTCTGGTCTTCCAGCGGGCCCGGGAGAAGTCGGAGGAAGGCGTCCCGGTCATCGTCTTCTTCGACGAGATGGACTCACTGTTCCGCACTCGGGGCACCGGGATCAGCTCGGACATGGAATCCACCATCGTGCCCCAGCTGCTGGCCGAGATCGACGGCGTGGAGGCCCTGCGCAACGTCATAGTGATAGGCGCCTCCAATCGCGAGGACCTGATCGATCCGGCCATACTGCGCCCCGGCCGCCTGGACGTCAAGATCAAGATCGAGCGCCCCAACGCCGAGGCGGCCAGCCAGATCTTCGGCCGCTACCTCACCTCCGACCTCCCCTTGGACGAGGACGAGGTGGTCTCCCTGGGCGGCAGCGACCGGGACAAGACGGTGCGGGCCATGATCGAGCTGACGGTCGAGGAGATGTATCGCTCCGACGACGACAATCGCTTCCTCGAGGTCACATATCAAAACGGTGACAAGGAAGTCCTCTACTTCAAGGACTTCTCCTCGGGCGCCATGATCGAGAACATCGTCAGGCGGGCCAAGAAACTCGCCATCAAGCGCAACATTGCCGGCCAGGGCAGGGGTATCCGGGCGGCTGACCTGTTGGAGTCGATCCGCCAGGAGTACAAGGAGCACGAGGACCTGCCCAACACCACCAACCCCGACGACTGGGCCAAGATCTCCGGCAAGAAGGGGGAGCGCATCGTCTACGTCCGCACCCTCATGGCCCAGGGCAGGGAAGGCGACGGTGGGCGCTCCATCGAACGGGTCGGCACTGGCCAGTACCTTTGAGGCCTGACGTGGCCGACGGCTGGCTCACCGAGGGCCGGAGGTAGGGTCGCCTCGTGGCCATCCACAAGGTCTGCGGCATGGAGACCGAGTACGGGATTCACCCGATCGGGCCGGATCCCAATCCGATCGCGGCGTCGTCGGTGCTCATCAATGCGTATGTGGCCGACATGGCCCGGCGGGTGGGATGGGATTTCGAAGATGAGTCTCCGGGCCGGGATGCCAGGGGCTTCGCCAGCGAGGGAGCTATGCCGCCCAAGGTGGACACCCACCTGGTCAACGCGGTGCTAACCAACGGAGCCCGGTACTACGTGGACCATGCCCACCCGGAGTACTCGACTCCGGAGTGCGCCAGTGCGTTGGAGGTGGTGCGCTACGACAAGGCGGGGGAACGCATCCTGGCTCGCTCCATGGAGGCGGTGGAGCGGATACTCCCGCCCGGCCAGCGAATCGTGGTCTACAAGAACAACTCAGACCGCAAGGGCAACTCCTACGGCACCCACGAGAACTACCTCATGGCCCGGACGGTCCCCTTCACCCGGGTGATCCGCCACATCATCCCTCATTTCGTCTCTCGCCAGATTTACACGGGGGCTGGCAAGGTGGGGGCGGAGACCGACAATGCCGGGGCCGAGGTCGACTACCAACTCTCGCAGCGAGCCGACTTCTTCGAAGAAGAGGTGGGCCTGGAGACCACTCTCAAGCGGCCCATCGTCAATACCCGCGACGAGCCCCACGCTGATGCCAAGAAATACCGCCGGCTGCACGTCATCGTGGGCGATGCCAACCTGGCCGAGGTGGCCATCCTGCTCAAGGTGGGTGTCACTGCCATCGTGCTGGCCATGATCGAGGACGACTGGTTCGCGGTTCGAGGGTGCGACTACACCCTGGCCACACCAGTGCCGGCCATGCGTCAGGTCTCCCGGGACCTCTCGCTCTCCCAACCTCTGGAACTGGCCGACGGGACCAGCATGACTGCCCTGGAGATCCAGTGGGAGCTGCTCGACCTGGCCCGCAAGTACACCGAGGACCGGGGGCTGGCTTGCGTGGGAGGCGAGAATGACGGTCCTGAGGTGATGCGGCGTTGGGAGGCCACCCTCTCGGGCCTGGAGGTCGATCCGCAGAGCCTGTCCGGCCAGCTCGACTGGGTGGCCAAACGCTCCCTGGTGGAAGGCTACCGGGAGCGCCACGACCTGGCGTGGTCTGACCACCGCCTGGCGGCCATCGATCTCCAGTACCACGACCTGCGTCCGGCCAAGTCGCTCTTCGCTCGGATGGACACCGAGCGCCTGGTGGACGAGCAGAGCGTGGTCGAGGCCATAACCGAGCCGCCCCGGGACACCAGAGCCTACTTTCGGGGCAAGTGCCTCCAGCGGTGGGCCTCGTCCATCGCCGCCGCCAACTGGGACTCCATGGTCTTCGACCTCGGGACCGACCCACTGCGTCGGGTACCGATGATGGAGCCGCTCAAGGGTACGGCCGACCATGTCGGTAAGCTCTTGGAGAGTTGCACCAGCCCCGCCGAGCTCTTGAAGCGATTGGGCTCCTAGGAGATGATTCATGCCAGAGCGTGAGCACAAGAGACGTCCGACCACCACCCGTGAGGCCGACACTCCCGTCGAGGAGGCTGCACCGGCGCCCGAGAAGGCCGAGAAGCTCAAGGCCGATCTCGACGACCTCCTGGACGAGATAGATGAGGTCCTGGAGGACAATGCCGAGGAGTTCGTCCGCAGCTACGTGCAAAAGGGTGGTCAGTAACACTCCCGTCCCTTGCCCACTCCCACCGGCCGCACCAGCCGGGTAGGGTCGCCCAGGTGACTCTGCCCCTCTTTGCCCCCGGAGAAGACCCCGGCCCCGACTTCTCGGCCCTGCTGCGGCGCGGTCCGGCTGAACCTGGAGCTCTCGCCGTGTCGGACGCCACGCGGCAGCGAGAGGTGGGCAGCCCGACGCTAGAGCTGCGCCACGGCACCACGGTGGTCGCCCTGCGCTATGCCGACGGAGTGGTGATGGCGGGGGACCGCCGGGCCACCGAGGGCTACACCATCGCCCATCGGGCCATGGAGAAGGTCTTCCCGGCCGACCGCCACTCGGCGATCTCAATAGCCGGGGCGGCGGGGCCGGCCATGGACATGGTGAGGATATTCCAGACCCAACTCGAGCACTACGAAAAGGTGGAGGGGTTGGCCCTGTCGTTGGAGGGCAAGGCCAACCAGCTGGCCCAGATGGTCCGGGCCAACCTGCCCATGGCCATGCAGGGCCTGGTGGTGGTACCGCTCTTCGCCGGCTACGACACTCGCCGGCGGATCGGGCGCATCTTCACCTATGACGTGGCCGGTGGGCGCTACGAGGAGGCTGACCACCACGCCACCGGGTCGGGCGGCCGAGATGCCCGCACCACCATCAAGTTGGGCTGGACCGAGGCCATGGAGCGCGACCGGGCCATCGAGCTGGCTGTCGAGGGGCTCTACGAGGCGGCCGACGAGGACTCGGCCACGGGTGGTCCCGATGTGGTGAGGGGCATCTACCCCACGGTGGCCACGGTGACCGCCGACGGGTTCACCCGGGCCAGCGAGGCCGAGGTAGCCGAGCGCTTCGGCGCCCTGATCGAGCGCAAGACAGCGGAAGGACGCCGACCATGACCATGCCCTTCTACGCCTCTCCCGAACAGGTCATGAAGGACCGGGCCGACTACGCCCGCAAGGGCATCGCCCGGGGCCGTTCCCTGGTGGCCGTGGCCTACGCCGACGGGATCGCCATCGTGGCCGAGAACCCGTCGCGCTCGCTGCACAAGGTGAGCGAGATCTATGACCGGATTGCCTTTGCCGGGGTGGGCCGGTACAGCGAGTTCGACGCCCTACGGGTCTCAGGCGTGCGCCACGCCGACAGCAAGGGCTATGCCTACAGCCGAGAGGACGTTGACGCCCGCTCCCTGGCCAACGCCTATGCGCAGTACCTCAACCAGGTCTTCACCCACGAGATGAAGCCCCTGGAGGTCGAGATCCTGGTGGCTGAGCTGGGATCCGACAATGCCCATGACCTGCTGTACCACCTGCTCTACGACGGCACCGTCATGGACGAGCAGCGCTTCACCGTGCTGGGTGGAGAGGCCGAAGCCATCGCGGCCCGCCTGGAGGAGTCCTGGACCGAGGCCAGCACCCTGGCGCCGGCACTGGTATCGGCGGTGGCGGCCCTGGCCGGCCCGGAGCGATCGCTGGCGCCGGGCGACCTGGAAGTGGCCGTGCTGGCCCGAGACGGCGGACGACGAGCATTTCGGCGGATCCAGGACGGTGAGCTGGCCGAGCTGGCCGAGCTGGAGCCCCGGCAGGCTGAGTCAGGCCTGCCTGAGCCCGGGTTGCCCTAGCGACCGGCGGCCCTGGGCCGCCGTCGGCAGTGCCGCCCACGATCCACTGTCACACCCATGTGCTTCAATGTTTCCCATGGAGCTTGATGTACTGACTGAGGCGATTGACCAGCTGGTCGGCTCAGACCCTTCGGCGTACGCAGACGCCGCCTCCATGGAGGACCTGCACCGCCAGCTGGCCCGACTGGACGGCTTCGTCACCACCGTCGCTGGCGCCTTTGACACCTCGGGGGACTGGGCATCCGACGGGGCCCAGGGCGCAGCCCCGTGGCTGGCCACCCGTTGCCACCTGCCCAAGGGCCGGGCCCGTCGCCGGGTCGCCCTCGGGCGCCACCTGCGACACCTCCCGGCGTGTGAGCGGGCCTGGTTGGAGGGGGCCATCACCGCCGACCATGTGGGTGCCATGGCGGCCATGAGGCGGGACTCCACCGTCGAGGCGCTGGCCCGAGACGAGGAGATGCTGGTCGCCCAGGCCACCAACCTTCGCTTCGAGGCCTTTACCCGGGCCCTGGCCTACTGGGAGCAACTCGCAGACCCTGAGGGCACCGAGGAGTCGGCCGAGGGCCGCCGAGCTCGCCGTGATGTGTACCTGAAGCCCAGCTTTGGGGCCATGTTCCTGGGCAGGATGACCCTGGACCCGATCTCGGGGGCCATCGTGGCCAAGGAGCTGGAGCGCATCGAGGCCGAGCTGTTCCGATCCGACTGGCGAGAGGCTACCGAGCGCCTGGGACACGAGCCGAGGAACACCGACCTGGACAGGACACCTGCCCAGCGCCGGGCCGATGCCCTGGTGGAGATGGCC
>QHCF01000247.1 GCA_003244275.1 Acidimicrobiales bacterium | reverse complement strand
AGACCACCGGCTTCGCCCACACCGCCGACCTGTCCGAGGAGGGGCTGCTGTCGGCCGCCCGAGCGGCGGCCGCGGTGGCCCGATCAGGAGACGGCACATTGCGAAAGATCGCCGTCGACGACACCCGCCCCTCTGCCCACTCACGCCAGGCTGCGGCCCGCGTTGCGCCCGAGGAGGTGGGCAAGGCGGCCAAGGTGGAATTGCTGGCCCGAGCGGACGAGGTGGCCCGCTCCGCAGGGGGCGCCATCACCCAGGTCAGCGCGGGCTACGGAGACAGCCGCCGGCGCATCCTGGTGGCCAACAGTGACGGCCTGCTGGCCGGGGACGACCAGGTACGGACCCGCTTCAGTGTGAGCTGTGTGGCCGTCGGCGACTCCGGCATGCAAACCGGTTTTCACACCGCGGCAGCAACAGTGGGCTTCGAGCTGTTCGACCGGGTGACGGTAGAGGAGGTGGCCGGGGAGGCGGCCCGGCGGGCCCTGACCAAGCTGGCCGCCCGCCCAGCCCCGAGCGGCACCTTCCCGGTGGTCATCAAGGGCGGCAGCGGCGGCATCTTGTTCCACGAGGCCTGCGGCCACGGCCTGGAGGCCGACCACATCGCCAAGGACAGCTCGGTCTACACCGGCCAGGTCGGCCAGCTGGTGGCCAGCCCATTGGTGACCCTCGTCGACGAGGGGACCATGGGTGACGAGTGGGGCACCTTCGCCATCGACGACGAGGGCCGTCCCGCCCAGCGCAACGTGCTGATCGCCGACGGGATCCTCACCGACTACATGTGGGATTGGCTTCGGGCTCGCAAGCAAGGCAGGTCCTCGTCGGGCAACGGCCGGCGCCAGAGCTACCAGCACCTGCCCATGGTCCGAATGACCAACACCTACCTGGCCAACGGGGAGGAGGACCCCGACGAGATCGTGGCCCAGACTCCGAGCGGGGTCTACGTGGCCCAGTTGGGAGGGGGCCAGGTCAACACCGCGACGGGGGACTTCGTGTTCGGTATGACGGAGGCCTACCTGATCGAGGACGGCGCTGTCACCGAGCCGCTGAGGGAGGCCAACCTCATCGGCAACGGGCCCGAGGTACTGCGCCGGATCGACGCGGTGGGCAACGACTTCGCCATGGTGCCCGGCACCTGCGGCAAGGACGGCCAGAGCGTGCCGGTCGGCTGCGGGCAGGCCACCTTGCGCATCACCGGGGTCACTATCGGAGGCACTGCTGGTGGCTGAGGAAGCTGGCGACGGTATGGACGGAGAGGCCGGCACCGGCGGGGCGGCCGGGGCGGCCGGAGGGCGAGCCCTGTCCGAGATGGCTGGGCGCATCGTGTCCTGGGCCCACGCCGGCGAGGAAGTGGAAGCCTACGTGGCCCGGGGCCGGGACACGTCGGTCCGGGTGTTCGGGGGCGAGATCGAGTCGTTGTCCTCGGCCGAGTCAGCGGGGGTGGGCATACGGGTGGTGTTGGGGGCCAGGCAGGGGTTCGCCTACGCCGGCTCCCTGGACGAGGACATCCTGGCCGAGACGCTGGCCGAAGCGAGGGATAACGCCGCCTTCGCCACGCCCGACGAGCATGTGGGTCTGGCCAACCCGGACGGAGTGGAGGCCGCGGCCCTGGATCTGTGGCGCCCGAGCCTGGACGGGCTGACGGCCGAGGACAAGGTGGCCCTGGCCCTGGAGCTGGAGGCCCAAGTCCGCGCCGGAGACCCTCGTATCCGCCAGGTCGAGCAGGCCAACTGGGGAGACGTGTCAACCGAGATGGCGGTAGCCACCACCACCGGCATCTCCGCCTGCTCCCGGCGAACCTCTTGCTACGTGTCCGCCTACGCCATCGCCGGGGAGGGAGGGGAGACCCAGACCGGCGGCGGCTACTCCGTCGGCCGGGAGCCGGGCGACATTGAGCTGGCCAAGGCAGCCGACGACGCCGTGCGCCGTTCAACCGAGCTGCTGGGGGCCAGGCAGGCCAGGTCGGGGCGGCTCACGGTTGTCCTGGACAGGCGGGTCACCACCACCCTGCTGTCCATCCTGGCTGGGACCCTGTCGGGGGAGGCGGTCCTCAAGGGCCGCTCGCCGTTTGCCGACAGACTGGGGGACACCGTTGGTACCGCTGGCCTGACCCTGGTGGACGACCCTACCGATGTCCGAGCGTACGGAGCCGCCGTCCACGATGCCGAGGGACTGGCCTGCCGGCGCAATGTCTTGATCTCCGAGGGCGTGGTGGGCGCCTTCCTCTACGACAGCTACTCGGGACGCCGGGCGGGGACGGCCTCCACCGCCTCAGCGGTACGGGGCGGATTCAAGACGACACCGGGAGTAGGGGCCAGGGCGCTGGCCCTGGTGCCCGGGGTCTCCGATGAAGCGCAGATCGTGGCCCAGGTGGGCGAAGGCCTGATGGTGCGCTCGATTACCGGCGTTCACTCGGGGGTGAACCCGATCAGCGGGGACTTCTCGGTGGGAGCCGAGGGCCTGATGATCCGGGGGGGGGCGCTGGCCGAGCCGGTGCGGGAGGTGACCATCGCCTCCACCATCCAGCGGATGCTCCAGACGGTGGTGGCCATCGGTGGTGACGTCGAGTGGCTGCCCGGGTCGGCCGCCGGCGTCACCCTGGCCATCGCCGACATCAGCATGAGCGGCTCCTGAGGCATCGAGCGCCCCGCTCACGTCTGCCGCTGCATTCTGTGCTTGCCCTGTGCCCTTTCTGTGCCTGCTGGAGGTTCCCAGGGCCCACCTGGCGAGCACAGAATGGGTGAGGAATGCGCACAGAAAGAAGTGGGAGGCTCACAGTCCGAAGAGGCGAGAGTCGAGGGCCTCCCCACACCGGCAGGCGAGGGTGTCGGGGATGGCTGGGACAGCCGCCATCAGCAGGCGGCGGGCCTTGCCGATGTTGGCGGCCAGGACCTCCAGGGCGGCGGCCATGGTCACTGCCTCGATGCCCTCGACACCCTCCAGGCCGGTGTCGTAGTCGGTGACCATGGCCAACCCCGAGTAGCAGATGCCCAGCTCTCGGGCCAGGGCCGCCTCCGGGTACTGGGTCATGTTGACCAGATGCCACCCGGCCGAGCGGTACCAGCCCGACTCGGCCCTGGTCGAGAAGCGCGGCCCTTGGATTACCACCACCGTGCCGGCCGGATGGACAGTCACGCCGGTGTCGGCCGCCGCCCGGACCAGAACCTGGCTCAGCTCCGGGCAATAAGGGTCGGCGAACGCCACATGCCCGACCTGGCCGCCGTCGAAGAAGGTGTCGGGGCGGCCCCAGGTCCGATCCACCAGCTGGTCGCAGATCACCATGTCGCCGGGGTGGAGGTCCGGCCGCAGGGAGCCCGCCGCGCAGGCCCCCACCACCCGGCGCACCCCCAGCTGGCGCAGGGCCCACAGGTTGGCCCGGTAGTTGACCCGGTGGGGAGGCAACTCGTGATGAACACCATGGCGAGGCAGGAAGGCCACCGGGGTGCCCTCCACCTGGCCCAGGGCTACCGGGGCGGAAGGAGGACCGTATGGAGTGTGCAGCACGACCTGGTGGATGTCGTCCAGGAAGGCGTAGAACCCGCTGCCCCCGATCACCCCCAACCCGGCCTCAGGCCGGGACATGCTCACGATGCGGCGCTGGACGCCTTGGAACCCGTGTCCGACCTGGGACTGGTGGGAGAGCCGGTTGACCGGGGCTTGGCCCCTGAGCCGGCGTCACCCGATCGCGAACTGCCCGACTTCGAGTCGCCCGACTTCGAGTCGCCCGACTTCGACTTGTTCCCTTCTCCTGCCGAGGAAGCCGTAGCTGCACCATCCGAGGCGGACCCGGCCGAACCTGAGTCGGCCGAACCTGAGCCGGCGGCATCGGCCTTGGACCTGGCGCTCTCGTCCTTACCCGAGGTCTCCTTGCCCGAGCTCTCCTTGCCCCTGCCCTTGGCCGAGCGGCTGTCGTTGCGATAAAAGCCATCGCCCTTGAAGGCGATGCCAATGGGACTGAAGACCTTGCGCAGAGGACCGCCGCACGCGCCACACACAGTCAGCGGCTCGTCCTTGAACGACTGGACTACCTCCAGGTGCTCCGCGCAGGAGCGACAGGCATATTCATAGGTGGGCATGATCCTCCTCGGGTGGTCAGTGTACCGTGACGAGGTGATCCCGCTGGCCGAGGCCCGCACACGCGTGCTCGACCTGTGCCCACCGCAGGAGATCTCCGAGGTCCCCCTGGCCGAGGCTCTCGGATGTGTCACCGGCGAGGCGATCGTGGCCAGCCAGGCAGTGCCCGCGTTCGCCAACACGGCCATGGACGGCTACGCCGTTCGCTCAGCCGACACCACCGCGGCCCCGGTCCGGTTGACCGTCGTCGGTACCCTCTCGGCCGGCTCGACCCCCCCCGACCAGCCCTTGGCATCGGGGGAGGCCCTGCGCATCATGACCGGCGCTCCCATGCCGGCCGGCGCTGACGCGGTCGTGATGGTCGAGCGGACTCAGGTCGATGAAGGGGGCACCACGGTGACGATCCAGGTGCCAGCCCAGCCGGGCGATCATGTCCGCCTGGCCGGCGAGGACGTGAGGGTCGGCCAGGAGGTCTTTGCCGCCCACACCCGCCTGGCGCCCGGGCATCTGGGAGTACTGGCCAGTCTGGGCCTCGCTGAAGTTGCGGCCTTTCCCCGCGTTCGGGTGGGGGTGCTCTCGACCGGTGATGAGCTGGTGGAAGGGTCGGGGCAGCTGCGCCCGGGCCAGATCTACGACTCCAACCGGCCCACCTTGCTGGCCCTCTTGGTCGCCAGTGGCTTCGAGGCGGTCGACCTGGGCATCGCCCGCGACGCCGAGGAGACCATCACCGATGCCATCGAAGCCGGGATAGCTGGATGTGACGCCCTGGTCACCAGCGGGGGGGTCAGCATGGGCGACTTCGACTGGGTGAAAACAGTCCTCAACCGCCTGAGCGGCGATGAGATGGGCTGGATGCAGGTGGCCATCCGGCCGGCCAAACCCCTGGCCTTCGGCGTGGTGGAAGGCGTACCGGTGTTCGGGCTGCCCGGCAACCCGGTGTCCTCCATGGTGAGCTTCGAGCTGTTTACTCGCCCAGCCCTGCGCCAGATGACCGGTCACCTCGACCTGGACCGTCTCCATGTGTCGGCCGTCGCCGACGAAGGCCTGCGCCGACAGCCCGACGGCAAGCTCCATCTGGTCCGGGTGACAGCCGAGCCGGGCGCCGACGGGCGCTTCCACGTCCGCTCCTCGGGAGCCCAGGGCTCCCACCAGCTGCTGGCCATGGCCCGGGCCAACGCCCTGGCGCTGCTGCCCGACGGTGATGGCGTACAAGCCGGCGGGCAGGTCTGGACCATGCTGCTGGACGGCTGAGCTCCTGGCGCCCACCGGATGGAGGTGGGCGAGGAGTTCTGGCGGGAGGAGGTCATTTTCGCGCCCATTAGGCTCAGATGAATGGCTGGCCCTGCCCTGGTCGACCCATTCGGACGGCGGGTCCGCGACCTGCGGATCTCGGTGACCGATCGCTGCAACCTTCGCTGCCAGTACTGCATGGCCGAAGACATGACATTCCTGCCTCGGGGGGAGCTACTGAGCTTCGAGGAGATCGAACGGGTGGCCCGGGTGTGCGTCACCCGGTTCGGTTTCGACGGCATCCGCCTGACCGGAGGTGAGCCGACGGTACGGGCTGACCTGGCCACCCTGGTGAGAATGCTGGCCGGCTTGGCAGGCCCGGACGGCCAACCGGTGGACGTGGCCATGACCACCAACGGGGTGACGCTGGGCCTGGTGGCCGATCAGCTGCGCCAGGCCGGGCTGAGCCGGGTGAACATCTCGTGTGACTCGCTGCGCCGTGAGCGCTTCGCGTCGATCACCAGACGCGACCGCCTCGGAGCCGTGCTGGAGGGGGTGGACGCGGCGGTGGCGGCGGGATTCTCGCCGGTCAAGGTCAACGTGGTCACCATGCGGGGAGTCAACGACGACGAGGCGGTGGACTTCGCCTCCTTTGGGCGGGAGAAGGGGGTGCAGATCCGCTTCATCGAGTTCATGCCCCTCGACGCCGACGACGCCTGGTCGATGGACCAGGTGGTGCCGGCCACCGAGACGGTCGCGGCCATCGCCGCGGTGTACCCACTGGAGCCAGTCAGACACGGGGCCGAGCCGGCCGCCCGCTACCGATACCTGGACGGGAGGGGCGAGCTGGGGGTGATCCCCTCGGTGACCAGGCCCTTCTGCGGTGACTGTGACCGGGTGCGGGTCACCGCCGAGGGACAATTGCGTACGTGTCTTTTCGCCATGGACGAGCACGACCTCCGGGCGGTGCTGCGCGACGGGGGCAGCGACGACGATCTGGCGCGGGCCATCGAGGCGGCGGTGGGTACGAAGTGGGCCGGGCACCGGATCGGTCAGGTGAGCTTCGTCCGGCCCGGGCGGAGCATGAGCCAGATCGGTGGATAGGTCGTCCGGGAGGCGGGCCAGAAAGGGCGGTCCTAGACTCGGGCCATGTCCGATCTCGGCCTGACCCATATCGATCCCCTGGGACGAGCCCACATGGTCGATGTCACCCCCAAGGAGCCATCACATCGGCGGGCCTTGGCCCGGTGCAAGGTCATGATGAAACCCGAGACGACGTCCAAGGTGGCCAGCGACGCCATCACCAAGGGCGACGTGCTGGGAGCCGCTCGGATCGCCGGTATTCAGGCCGCCAAGCGCACGGCGGATTTGATCCCGCTGTGCCATCCTCTGCTGGTAGGGGCGGTCTATGTCAACTTCACCATCGGCGACGACTTCATCGGGGTGGAGACCCAGGTGGAGACGGTCGACCGCACCGGAGTGGAGATGGAGGCGCTCACTGGCTGTGCTGTTGCCGCCCTCACGATCTACGACATGTGCAAGTCGGCCGACCGGTCGATGGTCGTCGCTGATCTGGCTCTGTGGGAAAAGGTGGGCGGCCGCTCGGGTACGTGGCGCCGGGCTGACAGCGACGGAGCGGTCGCCGATGGGGGACTCTGATCCCAGTGGCGGTTGGCGGGCGCTGGCGCCCCGAGACGGTCAGTAGTAGACCAATTGGGTCGGTGGTGAGCGGGCTCGGCCGACAATCCCCCACTTTGGGTGGGCCCCACGCTAAAGTCCGCGGAGCGAAGGCAGGTCGAGGAGCTTGACGATCGTGGCGCTCGTAGTGATAGTGGGGATGTGGTTGGCCGTTGGGGTGGTGTCGTTCGCCCGTCGGCGGGCAGAGCGGGGCTCCACCAGCTCCATTGGGGAGTTTCGCCGCCAGCTGGGGATCATCGGGCGTACCGGGCCGGACCTGCTGGTAGCCCCAGCCAACCGGTTGCGGGTACCGAGGCCCAGTGCCACGGTGGTCACCCTTGCGGATCCGGTGGCACGGCGGTCAGCCTCCCTGGGCCGCTCGCCGACCTGGGCCGATTCACCCGACTCGCGTGGTCGTGGCGCCTCACCTCGGGCGTCCCTTCCTCGACGTCACCCCGAGCAGGTCCCTGGCGGTCCGGCGTTCGCACGCCCGACGCCGCGGGGTTCCGCCATGCCCGGTCGAACCATGGGCGCGCCCAGTGGACGACGGACTCTCGAGCGGCGCCGCACAGTCTTCGTTGCCTTGGCATCGATCACGGCTGGGGCGGCGGTCATCGGAGCGGTGCCTGGGGCTCGCATGTTGTGGGCCCTGGCTGGTATCACCGCCATAGTCCTGGTCGCCTACGTCGGGCTCCTGGTCCGCATCCGCAGTGCAGCCGCCGAGCGGGAACTCAAGCTGGCGTACCTGCCGCCGCCCCGGCGTCTGGCACCCGAGCCCATGCTGCGCCGCTCCGCCACCAACTAACCCAGGGAAACGGACCCGGGGCCCGATCGCCTCGTTGGCTAACCTGACCGAGTGTCAGGGGGTGTAGCTCAGCTGGTAGAGCGCTACGTTCGCAACGTAGAAGTCGGCGGTTCGAGTCCGCTCACCTCCACCCCGTGTTTTGGATCTTCGCGCCGAAAGGCCCGGATTCATAGGCTTTTGCCCAGGCGAGACCGAGGAGCTGGGAGGAGACGAGGGCGGCCGTCCTCATGGCGGCGAGCTGGTCGGCTCCGGGTCGGTTGGCCCAGACCCGTGGCCAAGGGGTCCCACATCCGGGCCAGCGCCTCCGGACCCGCGTCTCGCTGCTGGTCCAGCTCGGCGAAGCGCCTCCGCAGCGTCTCGTGATCATCGAGGCTCCGGTCGCAGATGTCAGGCATGAAGAGCCTCTCCTTCGCGTTGGTAATCACAACGTCGGGGGGGGCCAGACGCCTCGCTGCCGACCTCGAGGTTTCTTACCCTCGATTATTCGTCAGCAACCTCGGCGGAGTCGCCGGGGGGTCTCCGCAGTCCCGGGCGGCTGCGCGGCCACGGGTGACGTCGGTGGGGCACCGGTCGAGGGGGCGACGGTTGCCAGGGGTGCCAGCGGGGGGCGATTCGGCCGCCCACGCCGCGTTCCAGCGAAGCCGTGACCGGGGAGACGCAGCAAGCCGAGGTCCTTGGCCATTTGATGATGTGGTCATCGACACGGGCGTGTCCGCGGTGGTAGGGGTCAAACCGGGGCGCAGTTCCTCCGTTTCGGGCGGTCTGTTTCCCCGGCCCCATACCGGGTCACAACACAGGTCGGTGAGGATGTCGCCCTCGTCGACTCCGTCAGGACGCTCCGGTTGGCAGGCGACGACTGGGGTAGGACAGCTATCAACCGAGACGGCGATCTGGCCGTCGAACCACACGTAACCCAGGAGGCCCAGCCATGGCCAGCCAACACACCCCCGCTGATGACATCGTCTACGACCTGGTCAGCATCCAGTACCACGCCCTCAAGGGGGGCGAGCTCCATGATCGCTACGTCAAGGACGCCGAGGAGCACCGTGATGTGGTGGACTTTCTCGAGCAGGTGCGGGACGAGGACGCTCGCCGGGCCGTGCGCTGCCATGAGCTCCTGGGCCAGCTGACCAAGTCCGGCATTGGCTGAGGGCACGCCAACAATTGGCGGCTGTCCATCGCTTGAGACACTGGGAGGGGGAGGTCAGCTTGGCTTCCCATTAGACCGATGCATGGTCACAACCACGCTGTGGTCATACTGGGGACGTGCTCCTGCTCCGCTCCTACGCTGCGGTGCTGTCGACGCTCGGTCTGCTGGCCGCGTTCGGCTCAGCGTTTCAGCCGGCCCCGGGGCTCCAACCGGTCTCGGTCTCCCAGCCGGTGTCAGCGGCAGCCACCACCACGACTGGGCCGGCCGCCGCCGCCCGAGGGGTGATCTCAAGGCTGTCCTCCTGCCCGGGGCTGTTGGCAGCGCCGGCGGCATTGACGTCGAAGTCGCCACTCCTGGTGGTCGTTGGTGCCTCTTTCACGGCTGGCGTCGGGGCCGCCCAGAGGAATGAGGCGTGGCCCTACGATCTCGGGCACCTCCTGGGCTGGCGGGTGGTGACCGAGGGCGTATCGGGCGCGGGCTATGTCAACCCCGGACGCCTCGGCCTCGGACCACTGTCCCACCAGGTAGCAGGCCTGAATCTTCCCCGCCTCGAGCCCTCACTCATCATTCTCCAGGCTGGCCACAACGACATCGGCGCTTCCCTGCCTCTGGTGAGCCAACGGGTCGCAAGCCTGCTGGCTACCATCCACCGCCAGGCTCCCAAGGCTCGGGTCGCGCTACTCACGGTGTTCTCTCGGCGCTTGGACGGGCTACCGGCACCGATAGGTGTGACCGCCCGGCTGACCGACTCGGCCATCGTCACCGCCGCCCGCCAGGCCGATCCTGACGTCACCGTCGTTGACCCACTGGCCGGACGCTGGCGCTTCCCGACCTTGAGAGACCACCTCCACCCCACACCCGCTGGGCACCTGTTGATTGCCAGGGACGTGGCCCGCCACCTGTGTGGTGCGGCTCACCGACCGCTGGCCCTGCGGCCTGGTGCGGTCAGGCACCGCCCCAACACAACCGGATCGCCAGCCCGCTCCTGATCAGTACTGGAGGCGGGGATCGTCGTATTGCTTGAACTCGATCACGTTGTTCGACGGGTCGGCCAGGAAGATGCTGCGGTGAGAGTCGGCCCTCCCGGCGAAGCGCACCGATACAGGGGTGATCACTCGTAAATCCCGGTACTCGACCAGGCGCACCAGGCGGTCGAAGTCCGAAGGCTCGGCGAAGCTCACACCGAAGTGCCGGGGATACGGCTTTGGGTCGTCATCGCCGACCTCCTCGGACAGATGACAGACCAGCTGGTCACCGAAGAAGTCGAAGGTGACTCGATCAGGGTAGCGGCGGGCCAGCTTGGCGCCCAACCCGTCGACATAGAAGCCGACCGCCTCGTCGAGATCGCGGGCCGGTATGGCGATGTGACAGGCGTCGTTGATCGAGCGCATCCGGTCTCCCTTCGGTCAGGCGGCGGACACAGCGACCGGCAGCCCGACATCGCCACGGGCCGAGCTCGGTGACTCCCCCAACCATTCCTCCACCGCCGCCCCCGAGGCCGGTGTCAGGTCCATCAAGGTGTCACCCCTCAACCCGAGGCGGAGCGTCTCCAGACTCAAGACGTCGGTCGAGGCGATATTGCCGAGGTTCACGTCCGGCCCAACGGACTGGATGAGCTCCACCTGCAGCTCCTTGGTCGGAGCCTCGAACATGAGCCTGACCGGATCGACCTCGGCGAGGACGGCGTCCATCACCTCCCGGCGCAGCCGTCCATCCGGGCGGGCTATCCCAGCCTTGCCGCTCTCCCGGGTCTCGGTCACCACGAGCGAGGCCCCAGCTGCCAAGTCCTCACATATGGCCTCGACCCAACCAGCGGGGGTCAGCTCGGCACAGCGAGCCGGATCTTTGAAGCCAACCTCGGAGAGCACCGGGAACTCGGAGGCCAGCAAGCTGACATAGCCGGCCTTGGCGTGTTGAGGCAGGGGTATGGTCCCGTTCGAGACTTCGACACAGGTGGCGCCGGTCTCGTGTACCAGCGCCACGAACTCCGACAGGCGACCGGTCCAGAGGTAGTGCTCGAACAGAGTGCCACCGAAGTAGAATCCGATGTCCGCCTCTCGCAGTACCTGCGCCTTGCGAGCCAGGTCGGTGGTCACCAGAGCAGTGCCCCAGCCAAACTTGATCAGGTCGATGTACTCGCCATGGCTGGACACCACATCGCTGAACAGCCCGGTCGACAGCCCCGGGTCGATCACCATGGTGATGCCTCGTTTCCTGGGCTTCGTCGCCCGCATGGACAGCTCGGCACTCATCGCTTACTCCTCGGAGTCGTTGTTCGGACTGCCCGCTCGCCCATCAGGCTCGGGGATGGCTCTGCTGGGGTCCGCCACGGGATCCCCGATCTGCTCTCAGGTGGCCCATCAGTGGCCACATCAGGTGAGGAGCGATGCGACCGTCTGGGCCGCCACCGCTCCGACCACCTCTCACCGACCTGTGGTCGCCCGGTCAGGGCAAGGCTCAGTGGGCTACGACGGACCAGAACCGTCCCTACGCCGGAGCAGAGGTAGATGAAAGGAACAGCGAGGATCACCAGCACTGCCAGTACTGCCCCGACAGGGAGATGACTGGACGCAGCCAACAAGCCGCTGGCGCTGGCCGCCACCAACAGTCCCTGCAAGATGAGCGGATGAGCGAGATATATGCCAAAGGATGCATCCGAGCAGGCCATCACCAGACGTCGGGCGGGCTTACCGTGGTCGACCCATGAGATACCGGCAACCAGCAAGGCCCAGGCAATGCCCAAGCTCTCGATGACCATGACCGGCTGGAAGACGGCGCTGGCCAGATAGGCGGGCTGGCGCCCGACATAGACCTGAGCAAAGTAAGAGCCAAGTCCGATCACAATCGACGCGGCCGCGGCGACCAGCACCAATCTCACATGGCAACGCGTCCACGTGATCAGTTGATCGACGTGCCAGGCCGCCACTGCACCAAGGAGGATATAGAAGGGATAGCTGGGCAGTAGAGCGTCGGGATTGGCCAACCAGCGGCCCAGCACGCCATTGGTGACCCATTGTTGCTGAACGGCCAGGGAGAACACCACCTGGAAGGCGGCGCAGACCGCCAGGAGCTTTCCATGGTGATGGCAGGTAGCGTGGAGCAACCAACGGACGAGGGGAAAGACCATGTATATCTGCATCGACACTAATAAGAAATAAAGATGGTATTCAGCGGTACCGGTCACCAGATAATGCTCGATCGTTCGGACGGCCGACGGCAGCGGTAAGAAGTGGTTCCCATCGCCGGCAAAGTAGACGATGGTCCAGGCCACATAGGGTAGAGTCACGCAGAGGTATCTTTTGCGCCAAAAGCTTCGCCAGCGAACTGGACCATGCCCGTAACCGTATGCCAGCACAAAGGCGGTCAAGATGAAGAATACCTCGCGACTGGCATGAAAGACCATGGTAAGTCCACCGACCGAAGTGGTAAAGGAGCTAGTGGCGATGGTGATGGTGTGGACCGCGATCACCATGACAATGGTCAGCACTCGTACCAGGTCGATGGAGTACAGGTGCTCCCGACGGCGCGGGGCCACCTCGGAGGCGGCGTTGGGCGACTCGCCACCGGGCACCGGATGGGTCACGCCGGCCGTGAGGGTAGTGGCGGTCATGTCGCAGTGGCCGCCAGCGCCACGGCGGCGCGCAGATCACGCCGCAGGATCTTCCCGGTGGGCCCGGTGGGCAGAGCGGCGGCCACATGGATCTCAGCCGGCCACTTGTACCTGGTCAACCTGACCCGACAGAGTTGGTGGAGCTGGTCAGTCAGGGGATCACCCATCGGGCCGTCAGGACGAGGGCGGGCCGTGACGAAGGCGACCGGAACCTGGCCGAGCTTGGGATGAGGTGCCGGAACGACGGCCACCGATACCACGTCCGGATGGGTCAGAAGTACCTCTTCCACCTCCCTCGGGTACAGCTTCTCACCGCCTCGGTTGACTACATCGTCAGTGCGGCCCACCAGGTAGACAAGGCCATCGGCGTCTCTGAAACCCAGGTCCCCGGTGGGGAGCCAACCCCATGCGTCGCGTGCCGACCACAAGGTCTCCGGTGCCGTTTCGGATAGACGGATGTAGTGGCTCACCACCGGGCGACCAGTCAGGCGGACCTCCCCCACCTCGCCCGACTGGACCGGACGCCCACGCTCGGAGGTGACAGCCAGGCCAAGCCCGACTGCCCGACCCACGGACCCTGGGTGACGTTGCGAGCGGTCGATCGGGTTGGCGGTGACCTGGCTGGCCGCCTCGGTCATCCCGTAGGTCTCCAGTACCCCAATCCCAGTATGGTCCTCGAAGCGCCGGAGAACCGATACCGGCAGGGACGCCGAGGCACTGCGGGCGAATCGCACGCCATCACTCACCGACTGGGGCGGCGGCCCCTCGTCGAGCAGGGCAGCCAGGACCGCGGGTACCGTATTCAGCCAGGTAGGGCGCCAATGGGCTACTCGATCCCAGTACTCGCCACCCACGAAGCGATGATCGACCACCAGTGAGCTCCCACTGACCAGGGTCGTCAGCAGGCCCACCACTTGAGCGTTGACGTGGAATAGGGGCAGTGGGTTGTACCCCCGGTCGTGGGCCCCGATCAGGTGATGACGGGCAATGCGGCGGGCCGCATGCAACAGTTGGCCCTCGGAGAGGGGGATCCCCTTGGGGTCACCGGTGGTACCCGAGCTGGCCAGCAGGGCCGCCGGCCGCAGGGGCACGCCATCCGCTGGCCTAGGCCCAATGGGTACGGTTCGCACGGTCGATGGTCCTCGAGAGGAGATCCCCCACAACTCGATCTCCGCCGGCTCCTCCAGGATGTCACCGCGGTCAGTGAGCAGGAGGTCGACTCGCAGGCGACATGCCGCCGCCGCCAATTCGTCGCGACTGGCCCGCGGGTCCAGGGGTACAGCGCCCAAGCCGGCACTCAGGCAGCCAAGGTAGGCGGCACTGAAACAGAGAGGATCCTCGACTACCAGGGCGACACGGCTACGGGGTGCCAATCGTCGCTCGGCGGCCAAGCCGGACCATTGGTGGGCGTGCCCGGCCAGGTCGGCCCAGGTCATCTGGCGGCCATCGGCCCCGGCCACCAAGGCGACGCAGTGGGCCGACTCCTTCCCCCGCCCGGTGATCAGACGAGATACGACAGTCATCGCATGCCCGCGGTCCTGGTCACTATTGGTCACGGTGGTGAGTTGTCCAGTCGCATGCTCACGCCTCCCAGCCTCTCCGACCAAGCTGAGCGCTGATTGGTAGAACCCTGAGAACTTGATGAGGATCGCGGAACTCGAGTACCGGGAAGATGGTGAAGAGAGTTAGCAACAAAAAGCTAATCGACCCTCGGAGCGCCTCCAAGGCCCGATGAGCGCCATACCTGCCCGGTTGGTAGCCATGATAGCCGGGGGCGGCCCCACCCGGTGATCGTGATGGGTGGGCTGCTCACCTTCCTCGAGGGCCGCGAGTTCCTCTAGGGTCCCTGGGAAGGTTCCCTCTCCAGCCGGCGCTCACGCACGCCCGACCTGATCCGCAAGCCCACCAGCGCGACCACGACAACCACTACCACCCCGGTGGATACCCGGCCGGACAGCTTGGCCACCCGTTGATAGGCGCCCCCCAAGAAGTACCCAGCGAGGGTGTATCCGGCTGCCCACACCACCCCTCCACTGGCATTGGCGAGCAGGAAGCGCTGGTAGGGCATTTCTGACATGCCC
Source organism: Acidimicrobiales bacterium (assembly GCA_003244275.1). Taxonomy (GTDB): domain Bacteria; phylum Actinomycetota; class Acidimicrobiia; order Acidimicrobiales; family QHCF01; genus QHCF01. The sequence goes on along the minus strand of QHCF01000247.1, from coordinate 5,656 downwards.
GCCAGTCCCGGGATCATGGCTCGAAAAAAGGCGGTGAACCGCCCAAGGAACACCGCCCACCCTCCCCGGCGCTGCAGGAAGCGCCGGGCCGCGTCCACTCCTCGGCGGCGATGGCGCAGCAGTCGGCTCCCCAGCAGGCGGGGGCCAAAGACCCTCCCGACCTGGTACCCGACCGTGTCACCCACCACCGCGGCCCCCACCGCCACAACGAGCATGACCCCGAGGGAGACATGGCCCCGGCTGGCCAGTACCCCGCCGATTATCACCGCCGTCTCTCCCGGCAACACGAAGCCAAGCAGCACTGCCGCCTCTCCGAAGGCGAGGGCACCCACAATGGCGTAGGCCACCGGGCCATGCAGAGCCAGGACGTGATCGAGGAGGTGCTGGACCTGGGCAGCCTTGCACAGTCCTCATCCAATCCCTGGCCGGGGCTGGCACCCGACGTCGCCGCCCGAGATGGAACCAACGATGATTGAAGCATCGGCCCGACTGGGGCAGGCTGGCGGCGGATGATTCTCGACCCTCCCGGTTTCACCATCTCGTTCAGGCCACCGCTCGACCTGGCAACTTCCCTGGCCGGGCTCAGCCGGGGTGGTGACGACCTCCTGGACCGATGGGATGGCACCACCATGGTCCGCACCATGAGGATCGAGGGGCGCCCAGTGGCGTTCTCCGCGACACCTGCCCCGTCTCCCACCCCCCCGGCTTCGGCCCTGCTGGTCGTGATCGAGAGCCCAGCGCCCAGGACGGCCAGAGACAGCATTGCCGGCGCCGTGGGGTCGATGTTCGTCCAGGACGAGGACGCCCTGTCAGGGCTGATCAGCATCGATCCGGTGATCGCTGGCATCGCTGCCGCGGCGCCAGGCCTCCGCCCGGTCCTATGGACGGACCCTTTCTCAGCCCTCGTCCGCTCCATCAGTGCCCAGCAGGTCAATCTGGCCTGGGCCGCGGTCACTCGGGCCCGCCTGGCGTCCAACTTTGGCCGGCGCCATCGGGTCGGATCAAGCTCGGTCTACAGTCTCGACCCGGGCCGCCTCAGCGCGGCCCAGCTAGAGGAGCTCCGAGCCCTTCAGCTCAGCGGGGCCAAGGCGGCCTCTCTCATTGGCCTGGCCAAGGCGGTGGTGGAGGGCGAGCTGGACATGGCTCCACTCCAGAACCTCTCCGACGATGAAGTCGTCGAGAGGCTCACCCGGTTGCGGGGCGTGGGCAGGTGGTCGGCGGACTGGTTCCTGGCTCGGACCCTCGGCCGGCCCAGGGTGGTCGCCGGTGATCTCGGGGTCCGCAAGGCGGTGGGCGCCGCCTACCTGGATGGGCGTCTCCCGAGCGAGCTGGAGGTTCGTCAGGTGACTGCACATTGGGGCCCAGCGGCCGGGATGGCCCAACAACTTCTGCTCTCCACGGCCGCCGCCAGCACCAGGGGGCGGCTTCGTGAGCCCTAGCGATCCCTCAAGAGATCCGGCTGGATCGTCGGGGCCCTTGGCTCCGGCTCAGTTCGCCTTCACAGCCAGGATCCGGCGGGCGGCGCAGACCTCCCGTCCGGCGCGTGCACTGCTGGCCTTTGCGAGCAGCGCTATCTCGATCGCCCTCATGACCCTGGTGGCGCTGGTGACCTCCCAGCCTCTGGTCTTTCCGTCCCTGGGACCCACCGCCTACCTCCTGTTCGATCGGCCCCACTCGGCCGCCGCCGCCCCGCGGGCGGTGTTCCTCGGCCATCTCATCGGGGTAGCCGCCGGCTACGCCTCCCTGGCCGCCTTCGGACTGCGCCATGCTCCGTCGACCCTGCAAAATGGGCTGGTCGCCGGTCGCATCGGCGCCGCTGCGATGTCACTCGGCCTCACGGCCGCAGGGATGGTGCTGCTCAGATCCTGGCACGCCCCGGCCGGTGCCACCACCTTGATCGTGAGCCTGGGCCTGCTCATTCGCCCCGAACAGCTCGGCACCCTGATGGGAGCGGTCGTCCTGCTCATCCTCCAGGGAATCGTGTTCGACAAGCTGGGACTGGCCCTTCCCACCTGGAAACCGCGGTCGAAGCGGGTCGGGGAGGGGGACAAGTACTAGGCGACCCGTAGGATCGACAAGGGCACTTGCGGTCGATCCGGGCCAATGGGGAGGGTGAGGGGATTGGACGTCAAACGCCGATGACGGCGCGAGAGCTCGTAGGTCGGCTGATGCCCCGGCGGAGCCGTCGGCGGCACTCGTCGGTCGAAGGGCTGCCCGAGGACGCCGTAATGGGTCGGGACGAGCGACCTAAGTCGAGTGCCGAGCGATCCCTGGGCGACTTCACCATTACGCCCGAGGTCTGGCGCCTGATCCCCCTCGCCATCGCCGTGGGCGCCCTCTCGGCGGTCGTGGCTCTGCTCCTGCTCGATCTCATCGGGTTCTTCACCCAGCTGGCCTACTACGGGCGTATCGGTCTGCGTGTGGTGCCTCCCACCCTCAGCCATTTCGGGGCCATCACCATCGTCATCCCCGTGGTCGGGGGACTGATCGTGGGCTTGATGGCCCGCTATGGGTCGGAGCAGATCCGGGGCCATGGGATCCCCGAGGCCATGGAGACGATCCTGGTCGGAGGCAGCCGAGTGAAGCCCCGCCTGGTCCTGCTCAAGCCCATCTCCAGCGCCGTGAGCATCGGCGCGGGCGGCCCGTTCGGGGCGGAGGGGCCCATCATCTTGACGGGGGGAGCAGTGGGCTCGGTGCTGGCCCAGCTGTTCCACCTCAGTGCCATCGAACGCCGTGCCCTGCTGGTGGCCGGGGCATGCGGCGGCATGGCCGCGGTATTCGGGACCCCAGTGGCCGCCGCCCTGTTCGGCATCGAGCTCCTGGTCTTCGAGCTCAAGCCTCGTTCCATGGTTCCCATCGGCATCTCCGTCGTAGTGGCCGAGTCAATCCGGGACGTCTTCGCCAGGCTCGGCCTGATCAAGGGCGCCCCGCTGTTCCTGGTACCAGCGCATGGGACCTTCTCGTCCATGGGCGTGGCTGAGGCAGCCGCCATCGGCATCGCCGGGGCCCTGTTGGCCTGGGTCCTCACCAAGGCCGTCTATGGGGCCGAGGACGCCTTCAAGAAACTCCCCATTCACTGGGCCTGGTGGCCGGCCATCGGCGGACTGGTGGTCGGCCTCGGGGGCCTGGTTGATCCCAAGGCCCTGGGAGTGGGCTATGCCGTCATCGGCAACGAGCTGGCCGGCCAGATCGCGTTGGGCGGCCTGGTCCTGCTGCTGGGAGTGAAGTTGGTCATCTGGGCGGTGGCTCTCGGCTCGGGCACCAGCGGAGGCATCATTGCGCCCCTCCTGATGATGGGCGCCGCCCTGGGTGGGATCCTGGCGTCCGTCCTACCCGGAGGCACTGAGGCCAGCTGGGCCCTGATGGGCATGGCGGCCACCATGTCCGGGGTCACCCGATCCCCTTTCACCTCGGTCATCTTTGCCTTCGAGCTGACCCACGACACCGGGTCATTGCTGCCCCTGCTGACGGCCTGCACCGTCGCCCACCTGATCAGCAGCCTCATCCTCAAGCGATCGATCCTGACCGAGAAGGTCGCCCGGCGGGGCTTTCACGTGTTGCGGGAGTACAGCGTCGATCCGCTCGAGGCGCTGTTCGTGCGGGAGGCGATGATGACCAACGTCCTGACCGTCAAGGCCGACCGCCCCGCCAGCGAGCTGCACGATCTTCTCGAGCGGAATCCAGTGGAACGACGCCAGCGCCTTTACCCGGCGATTGACGACAGCCAGGAGATGATCGGTGTAGTTGGTTGGTCTGATGTGCTGGAAGCCCTGGCCAGCGAGGGCTGCGACCCACCACTGGGCCAGCTCATGCACACCGACATCGTCTCTGCCTTTCCCGACGAGACCCTGCGATCGGCCGCCGACCGGATGGCCATGCACAAGGTGGGTGTGTTGCCGGTGGTCGAGCGCCAGGATTCAGGACACCTGCGCGGGATTCTGACGCAGTACGACCTGCTCCAGGCGAGAGAGCGCCAACTGGAAGAAGAACGGCACCGGGAGCGCATCCTGCGCGTCCGAGCAATCCGCGCTCGCCCGACGGCGCATGGCAGTGGGCGCCGACTGAAAGGCCAATGAGCCCATTTTTCATGGGGAGAAGGGCAGGCCATCCACCCCGGCGCCTCCAGCGGAGGTGTCGCCACCGTCGAGGCAGGGAAGGCCGATCACCAACTTGGCCCCTGTGGCGGAGCTCGCCACCTCGATGGTCCCGCCGTGTATCTCGACGATCTGCTTGACGATGGCCAGACCCAAGCCGGTGCCACCTTCGTGCTGGCTGCGAGCCTCGTCCAGGCGGGCGAAGCGCTCGAAGACCTGTTCCCGGTAGGCCACCGGGATACCAGGACCGTCGTCAGCCACCACCAACACCACCTGGCGCCCGCTGGTGGACAGCTCGACCGTCACCGAGCTGTCGGCGTGGCGTTCCGCATTGTCCAACAGGTTCTGGACCACTCGCGACAGCTGCTCGGGGTTGCCCCGAACCCGCCCCCCCGACACCCGATGCAGGTCAAGGGACACCCGGCTGCGAGGTCGGAGGCGACCGGCCTCCTTGAGGATCATCTCGTCGAGGTCGACCACCTGCGAGCGCGGCGCCTCGGTTCCCTCGTCGGCCCGGGCCAGCACCAACAAGTCCTCCACCAGCCGCTGAAGACGACGGGCCTCCTCCAGGGCATCGCCCGCCACGGCGTCCCAGGCGCAGTCCTTGGGATGAGTGAGGGCGACTTCCAAGGTTGCCTGCAGGACAGTCAGTGGACTGCGCAGCTCGTGGGAAGCATCAGCCACGAACCGGCGCTGGTGTGAGGCTGACGACTCCAGGCGGTCCAGCATGGCGTTCATGGTGCGAGCCAGACTGGCCACCTCGTCGCCGGCCAGCGGCTCGGACACCCGGCGATGAAGGTCCCGGCCTGAGATGTCTGCTACCTCGGCCCGGATGGCCTCCACCGGCCGAAGGGCCCGCCCGCTCAGCACCCACACCAGGGCGCCCACCATGATGACCAGGACAGGCAGGCCACAGGCCAGGGCCAGAGCGACCGTGCCGGTGGTCACTCCCTCCGGGCGCAGCGAGGCTGCCACATAAACAGTCAACGGTCCCTTCTGGAGGACGCCATGAGTGGGGGCCACCACTGTCCTGGAGACCACCAGGTAGGGACCATCGTCGCCATCCCGCTGGTAAAGGTCGCCCTCAGCTGGCGTGGAGGTGCTGGTGAGGCGCGGTATCACCGCTCCGTCGAGACTCGGATGCACCCGACTCAGCTGAGCGGGGTCAGCCAGGCTGGCACTGGCAACCACCACCCCCCCCGAGCTGTCCAAGACCTCGGCGAAGGTGTCCCCTCGAGAACCGGCCAGCCTGGTTGGCAGCTGGCCGGCGCCGGCCAGCGAGGCGATATCGGCCAACTGGGTGTTGGCCGACGCCTCGATCCCTTCCTCGATGGACGCACCGAGCAGGCCGACCAAACCGAACCCCCCCACCGCCAGGGCGGCCCCCACCACCACCACGGCGGCAATAGTGGCCCTGGCCCTCACCGTGGTGAGGCGAGCCAGCGCCCGGCGGAGCCCTCCGGTCTGGCTTCTCCTAGCCACCGTCGGCCGCCAGGCGATAGCCGACGCCCCGAATGGTCTCAATAGCCTGACGGCCGAAGGGAAGATCGATCTTCTTGCGC
>QHCF01000084.1 GCA_003244275.1 Acidimicrobiales bacterium | reverse complement strand
GGCGGGACTCGAACCCGCACGCCCCAAAGAGCAGAGGCTTTTGAGGCCTCCGTGTCTACCATTCCACCACCCGGGCAGCCCATCTCAAGGCTAGTGCACGGCTACGCCGGCGTTTCGAAGGTTGTCGAGCATCCCTCGCGGCTGTGCCCCGGCCCGGTGTCGGTTGGGGTCATGGCCTGGGCATGAAACCTTTACTGGCCGGCCGAGGTCAGAGAATTACTGCGTGTGCCCGATCTCTACCGCCGGGTCACCAACATCGACACTCACGACAACATCGACAGGGAGACCACGTGGCCGTCTATACCTTCCCGGGACAAGGATCGCAGCGTCCGGGCATGGGCAGGGCCTGGGTTGATCATCCCTCCTGGGAACTGGTCAATGACGCCTCGGAGGCGGCCGGACGGGATATCGGCGCCCTGCTGCTGGATGCCGGTGCCCAAGAGCTGACTGCCACCCGCAACGCCCAACTGGCAACATTCACCCTGGGCTTGGTCATCCTGGACGCAATTGAGCGCCTGGGCCTGGAGCCGTCGGCCTTCGCCGGCCACAGCTTGGGGGAGTACACAGCCCTGGTGGGGGCGGGTGCCGTCGCCTTCGAGGACGCGGTGCGCCTGGTTGCCGAACGAGGCGAGGCCATGCAGGGAGCGGCCGAGGATCAAGAAGGCACCATGGCTGCCCTGCTCGGCATCGATGCCGCCGGTGCAGACGCCGCCTGTCGACGTGCCGAGGGCGAGGTCTGGGTAGCCAACGACAACGCCCCGGCTCAGGTCGTCATAGCCGGCACGGTGGAGGCCGTAGCCCGGGCCAGCGACCTTGCCCGGGAGATGGGCGCTCGCAAGGTTCTCCCCATGCCGGTGGGTGGAGCGTTCCACACTCCCCTCATGGCGCCAGCCCGCGATCGGCTTCGCAAGACCCTGGCATCGGTGACCTTCCGTTCGCCCGAGGTGGCCGTGACGGCCAACGTGGACGCCCAGGCCCACCTCGATGCGGCGGAGTGGCCGGGATTGCTGTCCTCCCAGTTGTGCAGTCCTGTGCGCTGGCGGGAGACCCTGCTGTCTCTGGTTGCCGAGGGTCCGACCACCCTGGTCGAAGTGGGACCGGGCGGCGTTCTTACCGGACTGGCCCGCCGGACCGTGCCCACCAGCCAGGCGGTGTCCGTGGCCAAGCCCGACGACCTCGATGACCTGGTCGGAGTGCTGGCCGGCGACGGCCCGTTGCACGCCTATGCCACGTCCCATCACGGCGAGCACTTGTATGTCTCCGAGCGCGTTGTGCTCAGCCCGGCAGTCGGGATCTTCGAGCCCGACCCCGCCCTGGCCGTACCCACTCATGACGGGGCACCGGGGGCCGAGGTGGCGGTCGGTGATCTCATCGGCACGGTGACGGGTACCGGCCAGCCGGTCGAGGTCCGTTCGCCGTTCGCCGGGCCGCTCGTCGGCCTGCTCGCCTTGCGGGGTGAGCGTCTCACTGCTGGTCAGCCGGTGGCCTGGTTGCGAGCCTCTGGTGAGCCAGCGCCGGTTGGGGGGGCTGCTCCCACCGCGTGAGCACTCGGGAACGGCACGATCCACTCGAACAGGACGATGCCCCAGGCGATGCCCTGACAGTGAATCGTGGCGGATTCCTGAGTCGCGGCGCGGCCGTCACCGGTTGGGGGTACGCGTTGCCACCCAACGTCGTCACTAATGCCGATCTGGTGGCGCGCCTCGACACCAGCGACGAGTGGATCGTCGAGCGGACGGGGATCCGTGAGCGCAGAGTCGGGGGGACAACCGGCGAGCTGGCCGAGGCCGCTGCCCGTCGGGCCATGGCCCAGGCCGGCTTGGAAGCGAGCGACATAGATCTGTTGATCCTGGCCACCACGACGCCCGACCAGGCGATGCCCGCCACTGCCGTCGGCGTGGCTCACCGACTGGGGGTCCAGGCTGCCGCCTTCGACCTCAATGCTGCCTGCTCGGGCTTCGCCTATGCCATGGTCACCGCCCACGCCATGATCGCAACCGGCGTCGAGCGCGCCCTGGTGATCGGGGCGGAGGTCCTGTCCCGGATCACCGACCAGGACGACCGATCGACTGTCATCCTGTTCGGCGACGGGGCCGGCGCGGTGGTGCTCGAAGTCCTGCCCGGCGACGACCGGGTGCTGGCCTGGGACCAGGGTTGCGACGGGTCGGCCGGCCACATCCTGTTCTGCGAGCATGGCTCCACCGTGGAGATGCAGGGGCGCGAGGTCTACCGCAGGGCGGTGAGGACCACCCTGGAGTCAATCCAGGCTGTCCTGGAGCGAGCCAAGCTGAGCCCAGATGACATCGCCCTCTTCGTTCCCCATGGTGCCAACCTACGCATCATCGAGGGCATCAACCAACGCCTTGGTATCCCCATGGACCGTACCGCCGTGCTCTTGGACAAGACCGGCAACACCTCGGCCGCGTCCATACCCATGGCCCTCGCCAAGGCGGCCGAGGATGGGCGCTTGGCGGAGGGTGACAACGTGCTCCTATCGGGCTTTGGTGCCGGGATGACCTGGTCCAGCGTGATCCTGCGGTGGGGCCGGTGAGCCAGGAGACGATCCCACCGAGCAGTCGGGTGGCGTTGGTGACCGGTGGCTCCCGGGGGATCGGCCTGGCCTGCGCCCAACGCCTTCGCGACGATGGGCACCGAGTTGCCGTCACCTGGAAGAACTCACCCCCTCCACCTTGCGATGTCGAAGCCCACCGGGACCTGCTGGCCCTACATTGTGACGTCACCTCAGCTTCCGACGTGGAAACCGTATTCGACGAGATCGAGCAGCAGTGGGGGCCGGTGGAGATCCTGGTGGCCAATGCGGGAGTGACCAGAGACGCCCTCGTCCTGCGCATGAGCGAGGAATCGTGGTGCGAGGTGGTGGACACCAACCTGACCGGCGCCTGGCGGGTGGCTCGCCGAGCGACTCGGGGCATGGTTCGCGCCCACTGGGGCAGAGTCGTGCTCATATCCTCGGTGGTGGCTTATTCCGGCCAGGCCGGCCAGGCCAACTACGGGGCGGCCAAGGC
>QHCF01000222.1 GCA_003244275.1 Acidimicrobiales bacterium | reverse complement strand
CAGCCCGCCTGCCACGACCACTTCGGCGCCCACGACCACCCCGGGAGCTACCAACACGACTCCCCCCGCCGGGCCCGGCAATCACGACAAGGGCCCCGGCCACGGGGCCGGCAAGGCCCGATGACCTTGTCGAGGGCCCCCCACCGAAGTCTCCGACCGGTGTGGAGAGCGACGGGAGTGCGCGCTCGGGGCCCTCGCTGGAATGAGCGACGATCTTTGAGGCGCGCCTGTGTGGCCGTATTCGCGATGAGCTTCGTGGTGTTCGCTTTGTCGCCGGTCATCACCAACTACGACTCCTTCTCGACGTTTCCGACGGCCGTCCAACTGGTAAACCATCGGACCCTTTCGCTTGATGCCTACGAACACGCGCCGGTTGTTGCCGACAACTACACGGTGTCAAAGGTCCACGGAAGGCTGATCACCGGCTACCCCTGGCCGGTCGCGGTCTTCTTTGTCCCCACCGTGGTCGCCATAGATCTCGTCCATGTCGCTGGTGGTCCATCCGCCGATCACCTGGTGGTCACCAATGACATGGGCGTCGTCCAGATGGAAACCGCCTCACTGGTTACCGCACTGGCCTGCGCCGTGCTGACGTGGTTGGCCTTCGAGCGGTTTCGAGGGAGCCCCAAGCGAAGACGGCGCTTGGCGGTGTCGAGCGGGCTGGTCTTTGCCTTTGGCACCAGTGCCTGGTCGATCAGCAGCCGTTCCATGTGGCAGCACGGTCCGTCCCTGCTCCTGCTCGGCCTGGGATTGGTCTGGCTCGATCGCCTGATGGCGAGAGGCGTTGTCATACCGCGTCAGCGGCGATGGTGGGCCGCATTGAGCGGTGCGTCATTTGCCGCAGCAGTGGCTGTGCGACCGACCAATGTCATCCCGTTGGTCATCGTCGCAATTATGCTGCTAATTCGCCTCCGAGGCCTGCTCACCAGCTACGTGGGTGGGGCGCTGATCATAATCGTCCCTTGGTTGGTGCTGACCAACCTGGCATACGGCTCCTTCCTGCAGCCTTACGACGCCGCTGACCATCGGACATTGCAGAAGGCATTCCTTGACGCCCTGGCCGCCAACTGGGTCAGTCCGGCCCGCGGGCTGCTGATCTTCTCGCCGATTGTCCTGCTGGCGGTAGCTGGCGTCCTCATCGCCAGGCGCCGAGGCGGCCTGGACCTGCTCCAATGGATCAGCCTGGTAGCTGTACCCCTGTACTGGATCCTGGTTTCCGGGTTCAACTCTGGATGGTGGGCGGGTGATACCTACGGGCCCCGGTTCATGTCCGAGACCTTGCCATTTATATTTGTGTTGGCGCTGCCGTTTGTGGACTGGCTCTGGGGCGCAGCCGAGTCCTTTTGCGGAGTGGAGCGCTCCCGTATTCGGACGTGGAGTCTGGTGGTGACGCTCGCCTTGGTGGTCGTCAGTGTCGGCATCAATGCCGAAGGAGGGGTCCTTCGATCAACAACCTGTTGGAACGGCAAACCCGGATCCCCGACCAGCGTCGACAATGACGTATCCAGAGTCTGGTCCTGGTCTGACCCGCAGTTTCTGACAGGTGTCCGTTCGTTGTCGTCTGGGTCGATCCATCGCAGTGTGCTGTCGACGTGTCAGGGGCAGTATCCGAAGTCGTGATTTCCCCTGGCGACGAAGCTACTTGAACCAGATCCGTTTGTAGTCACGGCTCTGGGGGTGCAGCAGCAGGGCTATGAGGGCGATGTCGAACATCAAGTTGAGCAAGCCGAAGCCGAACAGGCCACCGCCGCTGAGCAGCGGAACAGCCAGGAGGGCAACCGCCGAGATGACGCCGGTCAGGTAACCCCACTTGCGCTCGTTGGCGATGCCGTAGGCTCCCGCTGCCTGGGCCACCGCCAGCACCAGGGCCACGGGTACCAGGAATGCTCCCAGCAGGATGCTCAGGGCGGCGTTGAGATACAGCAGCAGTACCCCGATCTGCAGGGTTTGGGGCTGGGTGCGGTTGAGCCACTGCCTTCGCTCCATGTCCTCAGTCTGCCACCACTGCCGGGCCATTGGCAGGGTGAGGAGATGTGGCAGCCCTGGCCGCCAGCTGCCCGCAGGCGGCGTCGATGTTGGCGCCTCGGTTGCGGCGCACGGTGGTGTTGACCCCATGGTCAGTCAGGGCCTGAGCGAAGGCCCGGACGCCGTCGGGCGGGGTGGCCACCGTCGGCCAGCCTGGGGTGGCGTTGAGTGGGATCAGATTCACGTGGGCGTGGAGAGACCGGGCCCAGTCGGCCAGTTGGGCGGCGTCTGACAGGGAATCGTTGACCTGGTCAATCAGGGCCCACTCGAAGGACAGGCGCCGACCGGTGGCCTGCCGCCACATTTGGCAGGCATCCATCAGGGCGGCCAGGGGCCAACGCCGGTTGATGGGGACCAACCGGTCGCGTAGGGCGTCATTGGCGGCGTGCAGGGACACCGCCAGGCCAACCGGCAGACCCTTGGAGGCCAGGCTGCGGATCCCGGGAACCACGCCGACCGTGGAGACGGTCAGGTGGCGGGCCGACAGACCCAGGTCGGCGTGCAGACGCTCGATCGCGCCCCAGACCCTCGGGAAGTTGGCCAGTGGCTCACCCATGCCCATGAAGACCACGTTGGTCAGGCGGCGGGGAGGCTGCCCAACGTGGTCTGCGGGGGCCTGGCGGCAGGACCTGGCCGCCGCCACCACCTGCTCTACGATCTCGCCGGTGCTCAGATGGCGGGTGAAGCCCGTCTGCCCGGTGGCGCAGAAGCCGCAACCCATCGCGCATCCGGCCTGGGTGGACACGCACACCGTGGAGCGGTCCGGATAGTGCATGAGGACCGTCTCGACCATGGCGCCTCCCCTCAGTGACCACAGCCACTTGAGGGTGCGTCCCTGGTCGGCGACGGTCTCGCTCAACAGGCCAAGGGAGGGCGCCAGAGTGGGCTCGGCGGACAGGCGGGCCCGCAGGACCTGGGGCAACTCGGTCAGCTCTGCCGGTTCGGCCAGCCGGGAGTAGAGGCCGTGCCAGAGCTGGGATACCCGGTACGGCGGTTGGTCGGCCAGCAANNGCCCGCCGGTCCAGGTCGTATCGCCGGCCTGGCCCTCCGGGAGCAGGGTCCGCCGCCAAGGCCGGCTGTTTCATACCTGGGCATGCTATGTCCCCCCACCGGCACCCAGAGCGTCCAATGGGCTCCCACCGGTAACATCGCCTCGATGGTCGAGCGTCCTGCTTCCACCGCTCACTCCGACCCGGCGGATGGCGGTTCCCGTCCCGACCGGTCGGCATCAGCTGGAACCGCGGCACCCTCTGACTCGGTTGCCCATGGTCAGTCAGGCGGCGGCAGCCGTCCCTTTGCTGAGGGCACTGACGACCGCCACCATCGCGACATCCAGGGGGGTGCGGCTCGAGCCGCGGTTTTCGGGATCAGCGACGGGCTGGTATCCAACGTCTCCCTGATCCTGGGGGTGGCGGGAGCCCACCCGACTGGCGGGGTGATCCGCCTGGCTGGCCTGGCCGGCCTGGTCGGTGGTGCCTGCTCCATGGCGGCCGGCGAGTACGTCTCCATGCGGGCCCAGAGCGAGCTCTTCCAGCGGGAATTGGACATCGAGCGCCGGGAGATCCGCCGCCACCCGCAGGGCGAGCGCCGAGAGCTGGCCAAGATCTACGAGGATCGAGGGGTTGCCCCCGACCAGGCCAAGCAGCTGGCGGCGGCCATGATGACCGACCCGGAGATGGCCCTGGAGACCCACGCCCGGGAGGAGCTGGGCATCGACCCCAGCTCCCTCGGGTCACCGATCAAGGCGGCTGCCTCCTCCTTCGGCTCGTTCGCCCTCGGGGCGGTCATCCCCCTGGTGCCGTGGTTCATCACCGCCGGGCTGGCCGGGGTGCTGGCCTCAGTGCTGGTGGGTGCACTGGCTGCCCTGGTGGTGGGGGCGAGCCTGTCCGCCTTCACCGGCCGGTCCTGGCTGCGCTCGTCTCTGCGCCAGTTGGCCATCTCGGCTGGAGCGGCCGCGGTGACCTTCGGCGTCGGCAGCGCGGTGGGCGTCTCCGGCATGGGCTGAGCGGGCACGGCTGAGCGGGCACGGGCTAGGCGGGCGCGGGCTAGGCGGGCACGGGCTAGGCGGGCACGGGCTAGGCGGGCACGGGCTAGGCG
>QHCF01000216.1:28006-28486 GCA_003244275.1 Acidimicrobiales bacterium | reverse complement strand
GCCCAGCGCAGCGCCCTCATGGCCCGCCAGCTCAAACTGCCACTGCGAGGAGTGATCGAGAACATGTCGTGGTTCACCGGGGACGACGGGAAGCGATATGACTTGTTCGGTTCGGGGGGCGGCCAGGCGCTGGCTGAACGACTGGGGGTTCCCCTGATAACCCAAATTCCCCTGGTGCCGGCCCTCAGGACGGGGGGGGACGTCGGCGTGCCCATAACTGTCTCAGAGCCAGATGGGGAGGCTTCCCTCGCATTTGGTGCCCTGGCCGAGCGGGTGGAGGCGATGGGCCCGGCTCGCATCTATCATCCGGAGCTCACCATTCGCTGATGCGGGAGGGACGGGTCATGGCCGTCCAGCCGCCCCCCAATTGCCCCGTACGGGCCGTAGCCTGGCCACCAAATGGATGACACCGGCGTAACCAGTACGGTCGACGCCGCCGAAGCTGCCACGGGAGTCACCAGCGGAGCGGCCGACGTCACC
>QHCF01000216.1:0-27968 GCA_003244275.1 Acidimicrobiales bacterium | reverse complement strand
TCACCGACCCCGACGTCACCGACTCTGACGCCAGCACTGGGACTCCTATTGGGCGGCGGGTGGTGCTGGGGATGGCGGGAGCCGGCTTGGTTGGAATTCTCTGGGGATCCAAGGCCCAAAGGCTTATGGGCTCCGCCCTGTCTCCTCTCACTGCGCTCGACGGCTTGGGGCTGTCCGGCATCCTTCCCGGGGCGAATCGGTTCCGCATCTATTCGGTAGTGGGGTTTCTCCCCAGTGTCAGACCGGTTGACTACCGCCTGCGGGTCGATGGCCTGGTCAACCAGCCGATCGAGCTCAGTCTGGCCGACTTGCAAGCCATGCCGGCAACCACCCTCCACCGGGATTTCCAGTGCGTCACCGGATGGCGGGTGCCAAAGGTGGCCTGGAAGGGCGTCCAATTGCGCCAAGTGCTCGAGCGCGCAGGAATTGCGTCAGGCGCCACTGCCGTGAGCTTCGGCTCCTTTGATGGGACCTACAGCGAGAGCCTGACCCTGGACCAAGCGCAGCGCGATGACGTCATGGTGGCCTATGACATGCTGGGGGCTCCGGTCACCACGGAGCATGGCGGGCCGGTGCGCCTCTATGTGGCGCCCATGTATGGCTATAAATCCTGCAAGTGGCTGAGCCATGTCCGCCTGGTCGACCGAGTGCAGCCGGGCTACTGGGAGGAGCAGGGCTACGCAGTGGACGGGTGGGTGGGGAGGTCCAATGGTCGTGGCGACGTCGCCACCTAGCCAGCCCTACCGTAGCCAGCCCGACGGTGGCCAGTCCGACCGTGGCCAGTCCGACCGTGGCCAGGATGGCCCAGGATGCCTGGGTACTCGCCTGAGCCGCTTCGACCCCGTCGAGCGCTGGGTGCATTGGTTGAGCGCAGGACTGTTCCTGATACTGCTGGCCACCGGCGCCATCCTCAACATCGGGTCGCTCGCCCTCCTGGTCGGCCGGCGGGACCTGGTTCGTCAGATCCATGTGTATGCCGGTCTGGTGCTGATCGTCCCCGTCCTGATCGCCTTGGCCGGCAAGTGGGGGAAGGGGCTCCGGGCCGATCTGGCCCGGCTCAACCGTTGGGACAACGAGGACCGGCGCTGGCTGCGCTGTTGGGGGAGAGACCCGATGCTGGCCCCGGGCAAGTTCAACGCCGGCCAAAAGCTCAATACTGCCTTCACTGGCGGAGCAGCGGTCGTCATGCTGGCCACCGGGGTGATCATGAGGTGGTTCAGCCCCTTCCCGCTGGCGTGGCGGACGGGTGCGACCTTCGTTCACGACCTGATCGCCACCGCCTTGCTGATCACCATCGCCGGCCACGTGCTCTATGCCCTGGGTGACCGCGGCGCGATGCGTGCCATGATCCGGGGTTGGGTGGAGCCAGGATGGGCCCAGAGCCGCGCCCCCCGGTGGTACGCCGAGCTGACCAGGCAGGACGAGCTGGCCGGACGAGACAAGCTGACCAGGCAGGACGAGCTGGCCGGGCAGGACAAGATCTGAGTCACCTGCCCCCCGGCGGTCCTCTCAGTAGTTACCCATCCCACCGGGGAGGCGGTCGCGGTCCCAGTCCAGACGAGCCAGCGCCATCCGGCAGGCATATCGGTCGGTCATCCCGCCCACGTAGGTGACAGCGGTGCGCACCGCCTCTTCGCTGCCGGCAGTCGGTCTCCGCTCCATGGTGGGTCCGCCGGCGATCAGGCCAGGGCGATCGGCCAGGTGATCCACCAGCGCCCGCAGGATGTCCACCACCGCCCGACCCTGGGCGACAGATGCCGGGCGGAGGTAGATGTGTGAGTAGTCGCAGTCCCGAAACGCATCCAGCGCACCGGCCAGTTCCTCCGGCATGGCCACCTGGCCTGTGCGGAGGATGACATCAATCAGACCATTGATGAAGACGTCCAGCTGGGTAGAGCGCTGCGGGCCGCAAACCTGCATTACCTGTGGTGGCAACATGGCGGTGGTCACGATGCCGGCCCGTACGGCGTCCTCGAAGTCGTGGCACACGTAGGCGATGCGGTCGGCCCAGCTCACGACCTCGGCCTCGGGAGTGGACGGGGACGGACGGGACCAGGAGTGGTTGCGGATGCCGTCGAGGGTCTGGGCGCAGAGGTTGAGGGGTACCAGCACGACGTCGGCCCCCCACACGGCATGGTCGTAGCCCTGAGGTACGTAAGGGCTGAGCGCCTCCTCGCTGGCATGGCCCCCCGGGCCGTGGCCGCAATCGTGCCCCAGGGCAATCGCCTCGGTAAGGGCAACGTTGAGGCGAGTGGCCCTGGCCACTGCGGTGGCTACCTGAGCCACCTCGAGTGCATGGGTGAGACGGGTCCTCTGGTGGTCCTCCGGGAAGATGAAGACCTGGGTCTTGCCGGCCAGGCGACGGAAGGCTGGGGAATGCAGGATGCGGTCCCGGTCGCGTTCGAAGCAGGTTCGCAGATCGTCCGGCACCTCAGGCCGTGCTCGCTCGCCTGCCCCCATTGAGCGAGTGGCGCCTTTGACGAGGAGCTGATCCTCGACCTCCTCTCGTTCCCGGCGAGCCACGGGGGGTCCAGGTTCGAGGGTGACCAGGCTGGCGGTATGGGCCAGGCGGACGGTGAGTGGAGCGATCGCCATTGCCCCAGTGTGCCAGCCAGGTGTTGCATTGGTGGCCCGCACGGTTCGCCTACGATGGATGGTTGCCAGTCAAGGCGAGGGCAACCAGAGGAGAGCAGGTCGAGTGGAAGTTCGTATCGGGATCATCCAGACGCCCAAGGAGCTCGAGGTCGAGCTGGCCGAGGATGTCGATCGGGATCAAATTCTGGCTGACATCGAGAAAGAGCTGGCCCGCGGCGATGGAGTGCTGTGGCTCACCGACCGGCGAGGCAGGCGAGTAGCGGTGCCTACCGCCAAGGTCGCCTACGTGGAAGTGGGTGCAGCTACCGCCGACCGTCGAGTCGGCTTCGGAGCGCCCTGAGCAAGCTTCGGGTTGCCAGAGGTTGACCGCCCTCCTCGAGCGAAAACTCCTCTTTGTCACCGGTAAGGGCGGTGTCGGCAAGACCACGGTCGCGGCCGCCCTGGCCCTGTTGGCGGCCGAGCGCGGGCGCCGCACGTTGTTGTGTGAGGTCGACGCCCGGGCGGACCTGGCCGCCTTCCTCGAGATTGGGGCCCTGGATTTCGCCGAGCGTGAGGTGGCCCCCAATCTCTGGGCCATGGCCATGGACACCGAGGCGTCCCTAAGGGAGTACCTCCACCTCCACGTCCGCCTTCCCCTGGTGGGCCGTATCGGGCCTCTGGCCAAGGCCTTCGACTTCGTGGCCACCGCCGCACCCGGCGTTCGGGAGATCCTCACCGTCGGCAAGTTGTGTTATGAGGTGCGCGAGGGTCAGTGGGATCTGGTGGTGGTCGACGCCTCGGCCACTGGTCACATCGTGTCCCAGCTGGCCGCGCCCCAGGCCATCAACACCTTGTTGAAGGTCGGCCTGGTGCGCCAGCAGACGGGCTGGATGCTCGACATTCTCTCCGACCCGGCTCTCACCGGTCTCTGCATCGTGTCCACCCCCGAGGAGATGCCGGTCAACGAGACCATCGATCTGGCCACTCAGGTGGCCGAACAGACCAGCGTTGACCTGGCTGCCGTGATCGTCAATCGGGTGCTCCCCGAGTTGTTTGGCCGGGGGGAGCAGCAGGTCTTCGACGGCCTGGGTGGCCATCAGCGGTTGGCCATGCTGGGGGAGGCGGTGGGTGGGGACGTCGGACCGGTGCTGGCCGCGGCGCGATTGGCCGTCACCATGCGCCGGACCAGTGCCGGGCATCTCGAGCGCCTGCGGGACGGCATCGCAGCCGGGGTGCCCATGCTCTACATCCCCTACCTGTTCAGCCGGTCGCACGGCCTGCGGTCGACTCGCCAGGTGGCAGCCGCCCTGTCAGCTGAGCTGGGCTATTGATGCCCTCAGAGAGGCCGCGCCGAGGCCGGCCGGGTGTCCGGCCGCGGGGCAAAGGGCGCAGTGACCCGGCAGTCGACTCAGCCCGGCGGCCCCCGCCCAGGCCAGCCCGGGCTGGCTCGCTCGACCAGCTCCTGGCGGCCAAGGAGATAGTCGTGTCGTGCGGCTCGGGTGGCGTGGGCAAGACCACCATCGCGGCCGCCGCCGCCACCATGGCCGCCGTGCACCACGGCGGTCGGGTGCTGGTGGTGACCGTCGACCCCGCTCGTCGCTTGGCTGACGCCCTTGGTCTGGCCGCCCTGGGCAACAAAGAAACCCGGATCTCTCCCCAAGCTTTTGCCGAGGCCGGGATCACCCCTCGGGGGGAGCTGTGGGCGGCCATGCTCGACACCAAGCAGTCCTGGGACGCCCTGATTCGCCGCCACGCACCAGACCTACGCACGGCCGAGCAGATCTTGGGAAATCCCCTGTATCAAAACGTTGCCGGTCGCTTCGTCCAGAGCCACGACTACATCGCCATGGAGCGCCTCTACGAGATACATAGCGAGGGGATCTACGACTTGATCGTGGTGGACACTCCACCATCTCGCAACGCCCTCGACTTCCTCGACGCGCCGGAGCGAATGGCCGAATTCTTCTCCAGCCGCCTTCTGCGCTGGCTCACGGTGCCTTACCGCTCCCGCCTGGCCACTTTGGCCTCCCGGCCCTTCTACCAGGCGGCCGATCGAATCCTCGGCTCGCAGTTCCTCCAGGACGTGGCCGAATTCTTCTTGTTGTTCCAGACCATGCACGACGGCTTTGTATCCCGGGCCGAGGCGGTCACCCGCCTTCTCCACGACAAGCGGACCACCTTCCTGGTGGTTTCCACCCTGGAGGCTGCGCCCGTGCGTGAAGCCGAGGCCTTCGTAGGAGCCCTCTCGGAAAGGGGTCTGCATCTTGGAGCGGTCGTGCTCAACAAGGTGCTTCCCGCCTATCTGCGCGTGCCAGCGTCAAGCGAGGTGGCCGGTCGGATGGCCGCGGGTGCAAGTGAGTTGGGGCGTCGCCTGACCAGAGAGGGTGAGGATGACCCGGCCCAGGTTGGCAGAGTCCTGGGCGAGGTGGCCGAGAGCTTCCTCAACTTTGCCCTGGTCGCCTGCCGGGAGGCTGAGCAGGAGGCCGAGCTGGCAGTCACTCCCGACGTGGTGGCCACCGTCCCAATGTTCGATACGGACATCTACGATCTGGCCGGCGTGGCCAACCTGGGTGAGCAAATCTGGGGCTAGCGCGTCTTGGACTAGTGCGTCTGGGGCTAGCGTCCGGCTGAGTGCTCGACTACCACCTTCACCTCTGGCCCCACGGCCAGTCCGATCGTGGCGTCACGATCGAGGAGCTGGCTACGTACTGCGAGCGGGCAGGGCGTGGCGGAGTGGAGGAGATCGCCATCACCGAGCACCTGTTCCGTTTCGTGCAGGCCGATGATGCCCTGGGGGGTTGGTGGGAGGACAGCCCTGACCCGGCTCTGGTGGCCGATACCGCTGACTACTGGGCACAACATGCCCGCGCCGATCTGGATGCCTATGTCGAAGCGGTGCTGGCGGCCAAGGCGGCTGGGCTCCCCGTTGTGCTGGGCCTGGAGGTCGATTACTACCGAGGCCGCATGGACATCGTGGCTGAGCTGCTGGCCGGCTATCCCTTCGACGTCTTGTTGGGCTCGGTCCACTGGCTGGGTGCCTGGCGCTTCGACGTGCTCGACGAACAGGCGACCGTGGCCGAGTGGGGACGGCGCGGGGTGGAGGCGGCTTGGGAC
The DNA here is from genome assembly GCA_003244275.1 of Acidimicrobiales bacterium. Lineage (GTDB taxonomy): Bacteria > Actinomycetota > Acidimicrobiia > Acidimicrobiales > QHCF01 > QHCF01. The sequence continues at coordinate 22,280 of QHCF01000216.1, read as the reverse complement.
GCCTACACCGAGGCGCTCGAGGAGCTGGCTGCCTCGGGAGTATGTGACGTCCTCGCTCACCCGGACCTCATCAAGGTGGCTGGTCATCGCTCGGTGGTTCCCGACGAGCACTACGATCGAATGGCGGAGGCGGCGGCGACCTACGGGATGGCGGCCGAGGTGTCCTCGGCCGGGTGGCGCAAACCAGCGAGAGAGGGCTATCCAGCTCCGGCGCTTCTGGCTCAATTTCGCGCCCGAGGGGTGCCGGTCACCACCGCGTCAGACGCCCACGGCCTTGACGATGTGGCCGACCGGGCGGCACAGCTGCACCGTCTCGTCACCGACGCCGGCTACGACACCCTGTGCGCCTGGCGGGATCGCCATCCGATTAGCGTGCCGGTTGGCCCTGAACCCCCCGCTTGGCCCGGCAGCGGTACCGAGCTACCCGGGTTGGCGGGATAGTGCCTGTCTTGGCGGCCCCCGCCGAGATCGCCCGGGACCAGACCGACCTCGACCCAGACGGCTTCGGCCACCTGCATCGCCTGATGGGTTCTTGGGGCATGCTGGCCGATCTGAGCTTTGGTGACCTGCTGTTGTTCGTGCCGACCAGCCCGGCCCCCCCTGAAGGCGGGATGAGCTTTGTCGTGCTTGGCCAGATGCGTCCCAGCACCGGTCAGACCCTGCACCAGGAAGATCTGGTGGGCAGTGTCCTCCCTGAGGCTCGACGTCCGTTGGTGGCCCTGGCCTGGCGCTTGGGCGAGATCGTGGAAGGCAAGGCTGACCTCTCGGGCGAGGGGGAGCTGGCCCGCATCCAGTGCATTCCGATTCGCTGGCAAGGCCGGCTCCTGGGTGTGCTGGGCCGGGAATCTGACTTGGGCGTGGGACGCCGGCCCGGTGAGCTGGAGCGTGTCTATGTCGATCTGTTCGACCGGTTTGCCGACATGATCGTCAACGGCCTCTTCCCGTTCCCAGGTGACGAGGCACCCGAGGAGTATCCGCGAGTCGGCGACGGGCTGGTCGTCCTGGACGAGGGACGCCGAGTGTCCTACGCGTCCCCCAATGCGGTCAACGCACTCCACCGTATGGGTGTTCACAGCAATGTGGTGGGGACCACCCTCGATGAGCAGGGGGTCGAGGAGGCAGCCGTGGAGCGATCGTTCTTGTCCCGCCTGCCGGTGATCGAAGAGGTCGAGCGCCGACCGGACGTTATCGTGCTGTTGACCTGCATACCGCTGGTGCATGTCGGTCGGCTCAGCGGAGCGCTGGTGCTGATGCGCGACGTCACCGATCTGCGGCGGCGAGACCGTCTGCTGGTCTCCAAGGACGCCACCATCCGAGAGGTTCATCACCGGGTGAAGAACAACCTTCAGACGATCTCCTCCCTCCTGCGCCTGCAGGCCAGGCGACTCGCCTCAGCCGAGGGCAGGACTGCGTTGCGGGAGGCCGAACGGCGTATCCGCTCCATCGCCATCGTGCACGAGATCCTGTCGCGCGACGTAGGCGACCAGGTTCCCTTCGACGAGATCGTTCAATCGCTGATTAGCATGACCGAGGACGGGTTGGGGGGACGACGGATCGGCCTCACCGTGCTGGGCGATGCGGGAGAATTGCCGGCCGACGTAGCCACACCCTTGGCGGTGGTGGTGGCGGAGCTCCTCCAAAATGCGGTCGAGCACGCCTTTGGGGAATGGACCGGTCAGGTCACGACCGAGAGGGTGGGTCGGGTGGAGCTGACCCTGGGACATGACGGTCGCAGGGTGGTCGTGACCGTGCGAGACGACGGGCAGGGCCTCCCGGAGGGTTTCAGCATCCAGGACACCACCAGCCTCGGTCTGTCCATAGTGCGAGATCTGGTAACCGGTCAGCTGGAAGGCAAGATCGCCATGTTTACTGACGGGGGCACCGTCGTGGATTTGGAGATACCAGTGTCTCGGAAGCTGACCGGTTCATAGTCCGAGCTGACCGCCTGGCGACCAGTTCATGCTCGTCGGTTGGTCGCCGAAGTCCGATGGCACGCGTTCATGAGGCGCGCCGGCGATGTGCCAGCCAGGTCTTGCGCAGCCTGCCCCGCTCCTCCTCAGAGGTGCCTCCCCATACGCCGGCCTCCTGGTTGGTGGCCAAGGCGAACTCGAGGCACAATGACACTGCATCACAGTCCCGACATACTCGCTTGGCCTCGTCGATCTGGTCGATGGCCAGCCCGGTCGTGCCCACCGGGAAAAAGAGATCGGGGTCGGTATCCCGACAAGCTGCCTGTTTGCGCCAATCCTCGGAATCCCACTCAACCGAGCGGTTCCATGTGAGGGCCACTTCGCCTCCGCTACCTATATGTGAATGCGTTCACATGAGACGCCACCATCATTGATAGATGACGTCTCAGGGATGCATTCCAGCATAGGCGCGAACGCTGCATTTCGCAAGGGGAGCGACCGGCCAGGGATGGCGGTGCTGGCCAGATGGCGGTGCTGGCCAGATGGCGGTCCCGCCAGGGGCAGCAGTACCGACGCCGGCGCTGGTGTCTAGCTGGGTCGGGGGCGGCGGTGCCGGCGCCGACGTGTGGTGGCTCCTAGCTGACGCCGGCGCTGGTGCGCAGCTGGGCCAGGCTGCGGGCCAGAAGGCGCGAGACATGCATCTGGCTGATGCCCAGACGGTTGGCAATCTCGGACTGGGTCAGGCCCTCGATGAAGCGGAGGGCCAGGATGGCGTGCTCCCGCTCCGGCAGCTGGGCCATGAGCGGAGAAAGGGTGGCCCGTTCGTCGGCCGAACCGAAACCAGGGTCTTCCTCACCGAGACGGGTACCGAGGGACTCGCCTTCCTCGTCGGACGAGGTGGGGGTGTCCAGGGACGCGAATCGGTAGGCGCGGCCTGCCTCGAGTGCCTCGAGCACTTCTTCTTCGGACACGCCGGCCCTGAGAGCCAGCTCCGGCACCGTCGGTGACCGCTTGAGCTCCTGGGACAGGGACGCCACCACGTCACCGAGCAGCAGGTAGAGCTCCTGCAACCGCCGGGGAGCACGCACCGCCCATCCCTTGTCACGGAAGTGTCGCTTGAGCTCACCATCGATGGTGTGGGTGGCATAGGTCGAGAATTCGATGCCACGCTCGGGCTCGAACCGGTCGACTGCCTTGATCAGGGCGATACATGCCACCTGGACCAGATCGTCCAAAGGCTCGCCCCGATTGCCGAAGCGTCGAGCCAGATACTCGGCCAATCCTATGTGTGCCATGATCAATTCCTGGCGTAGATCCTGGTCGCCGGTACTCACGAACTCCACGAACTTGCGACGAAGTTCATCCCGGCGAGTCGCGTCAAACGCCATCAGTCGGTCCTCACCAAGCGGGTCTTGCGAAACCAGGCTCCGGTGGGTACAGGACCATCGGAGTCGGTGCCGTGATCGTCGACCAGAGCCGTCAGGATGCGTCCGGACCAGTCGCTGAAGGTGGGAGAGCGGCCGGTTGGCGCATCATCGAGGGTACCCCCGACCTCCAGGACCTCCCCGCTCATTCGGTAGCGCAAGGAGAGGGACCCAGGCACTGCCTCGCTACCGACTATCGCGAAGCAGAGTTCGTCGATGGCCAATCGAAGATCCTCGATCTCGTCCCAGGAAAATCCGAGTCGGCTGGCCAACCCGGCTACCGTGATACGAGCCAGTCGGACATACTCGGGGCTGGCGGGCATTGTGAGGCGTACCACCTCGTCGGCCGACACCCGAATTCTGTCTCCTTTCGAGCTTGTGAATCGTCTCTGTGGTCGGGTTCTGGGCGGCCGGTGCTTCGCCGCTGCGCCGGTCCCAGCATACGCGGCCGGGGGCGGGGGAGATCGGCCCTCAGGCCAACCGAGAGCGTCCCGACCGCATCAGACCAAGGGCCAGGGATAGGGATGGCTGTAGCTGTCGGGGCTCGGATATCGAGGCCGCCGGGCGACAGCCGCGACCCGGCGGGTGAGTGCCCGGCGTTCCTCGGGCAGGAGCAGGGCGGACAGCGACTCGGGAAGATCAGTCGCCAGGCGGTCCAGATCTGAGAGCAGGCTGTCGGGGATGACTGTCCCCTCGAAGTCCCAGATCACCGTGCGCAGTTTGGGCTCGGGATGGAAGCAGAGACCGTGGTCGATAGCCCAAATCCTGCGGTCCTCGCCCAGCAGGCAGTGGCCGGCCTTGCGGTCGGCATTGTTGGCCACCAGGTCAAAGGCCGCTATGGCCCGCAAGGCTTCGTGATGGTGAGCGTCCTCCAGCAAGGTGAAGTAGTGCTGCGAGAAGTCTGCTGGCACGAATCGTTGAAGAGAGCCCAAGCCAAAGGGGGCATCCTGGCGGATCAGGGTCTCCGGTACCAGCCCCCAGTCAAGGGCCGCCGACAGCTGATAGGCCGCCAGCTCCCGGCGGTACAGCCCATCTGGGAAGTCCCACAGGATCTGCTCCCCCCGGTAGGGCTTGTAGACGGCAGGCATGACCACCCCTTGATGGGTGCAGGTCACCAGAAAGGTCTGATTGGAGCTCCATGGCATTCGGCCCTCGACCTCGATGTCTCCCTCAGCCAAGATCAGCATGAAAGCTGAGGTGGCGGACTGCTCCGGCTGATCCGGCTGATCCGGCTGAACCGGCTGGCCGTCCCGCTCCGGCTGCTCTGGCCGCTCCGAGGTCAAAGAGCGGGTGGTCGGTGGCCGTTGGATCTGGGACAGGCGTGGCCAGCGGGGTCGAGAGGGTAGCCGCACAAGGGGCAGGGCGGCCGACCAGCCTGGACGAGCTCGGCCCCCCGGATCACCAAGGCGGCAATCTGCTCCCGCGTCGCCCCGAAGCGGGCTACCGCTGCCTCCTCCTCCTCCTCCTCGGTGACCGCCTCCTCGGCGACCAGCAATACCCGGTCGGTGAGCTCGTCGTAGGTGACACCCAACGTGCCCACCGCCCAGGACGGCTCGTCTGCGTCCTCGAGATCGAGATCCTCGGGCAGGTGGTCGGGGCTCGGCAGATCTTCGAGGACCTTGGCCAGGTACGCAGACAACGCCGCGACCTGTGCCTTTTCCATCTTCAGAGTCACGACCAGCGTTCCCTGGCGACCTTGGAGAAGGAAGGTCCGCCGGCCGGGAGGGCCCACCGTCCCAACTGTCAGGCGGTCAACGGACGATAGGTTGTGAGAATCCGCCCCACTCATCGCACTGCTCCGCAGGGGTAAGAGTGCTCGGTGCTCATCTGGATCGTCCCGTCATACTCACTGAAGCTTGAGGTCATTGAAGCTTGATGTCATTGAAGCTTGAGCTCGGTGGCCAAGGCGTTGACGGCCAGCACGGCCGGGCCGGTGGCTGAGTAGGTTATCGCCGTGACCGAGCAGGGCGCTATCACCACCCTCTGAAAAAGGTCGAGGTGAAGTCCCATGGCCTCGGCCACTGCCGCCTTGATCGGGTCAGCATGGGATACCGCTACGACCGTTCCCCCGGGGTGACCGACCCGGAAACTCTCGCAGGCGCCAGACATCCGGGCCTGCATCTCGGCGAACGACTCGCCTCCGGGGAAGCGCCAACCGCTGGGCCAACGCTGCACCGTCTGCCACTCCGGGCGCTTCATGAGCTCTTTGAGCTCAGCGCCAGTCCATTCCCCGAAGTCGCATTCCAGCAACCCCTTCTCGGTGTGCACCTCTTGGCCCAGTTGCTCGGCGATCAGAGCCGCCGTCTGGCGGGCACGTGCCAGGGGTGAGGCGTACACCACATCCACCTTGGCCAATGCCGCCAGCTTCTCTCCGACCGACCGGGCCTGGACACGACCATCCTCGGCAAGGTCCAGGCCGGGTGCCCGACCGGGCAAGATTCGACCGGTGGTGGGAGTCGTGCCGTGGCGAACGTAGAGAACCAGGGTAGGCGGAGCCGCCTTGGGCTTGCGCGAGGGCATCGACGACCACCAACCTACCTGGTCAGTGACGCAAGACCGAACCGTACCCGAACACCTCTCAGAGCTCGATGTCCTGGCCACCGAGGTCTGCGCTTGTCGGGCCTGTCCCCGGCTGGTGGCTTGGCGGGAGCTGGTGGCTCAGGAGAAGCGGGCGGCCTTCGCCGACCAGGAGTACTGGGGTCGGCCGGTGCCCAGCCTGGGAGACCCGGCTGCGCGCTTGTTGGTCGTAGGCCTGGCCCCGGCCGCCCATGGAGGGAATCGCACCGGGCGAATGTTCACTGGCGACCGCTCAGGTGACTGGCTCTTCGCCGCCCTCCACCGGGCCGGCTATGCCAACCAGCCGGCCAGCGTGGCGATCGGGGATGGCTTGTCGCTTCGGGGCGCCTATGTGACTGCGGTGGTGCGTTGCGCGCCACCGGCCAACAAGCCCACGGTCATCGAGCGCGATACCTGCCTGGCCTATCTGGAGCGGGAGATGGCACTCTTACCCGGCGTACGGGTCATCGTGGTGCTGGGAGCCTTCGCTTACGCGGCGGTGTGCAGATTGCTGGGCGTGCGGCCCCGGCCGCGGTTCGGTCATCTGACAGAGGTGCCGGCGGGGGAGCGGACCATCGTCTGCTCATATCACCCCAGCCAGCAGAACACTTTTCCCGGCACCTTGACCAGGGATATGTTCGACGCAGTGTTTGACAGAGCGAGGGCGCTGAATGGTTGACGTCACCTGAGCGGCTCACGCTGTGTCGTTGGCTGGACTCGCAGGCCTCCGGGGATCAGCGCCGGAGCTGGACCGGGGCATCCGGCACCCGACCGGGACCCGTCACCGCCGACTCGGGCCAGCGTCGGCGGCTGGCCCGCGACAGCTTGCGCAACAGGGCAATGGCGCCAGGATCGTCATCCCCGGGTCTGGTCTCGATCGACCCGTCTGCCATCATCTTTTCCATGACTTCCCGACCGGTGTCGGTGCGCACGATGGTAAGGGTCCAGTCGCCAAAGGCTCCGATCCCTCCGGCGGAGATATCGGCATGCTCGGCCGCGAAGTCAGGGCAGGCCTTGCATCCCTGCCTCGTCCAGTCCCGGCATTCCTTGAGGGGGATCTCGTGAAAGCTGCCGTCGCGCATCCAGATCTGGAAGGCGCCTTTGACATTCATCTTTACCATGTCCTGGCGGGCCAGGCCGTACCTGGCTTCGAACAGCTCGGCGAAGATGGCGTCATCGAAGGTCTTGGAGCACAAGAGGCCGATGTTCAGCACGAAGCGCCTGGACACCTTGCCGGCCCGCCGGGCCGCCATCACCGGCGGGACCGATGACTGGCAGCCCATGCCCACCAGGGCAATCCGCGTGGCACCGCTGGCGATGGCGTCGGCGTAGGCCAGCGTGTTGGCCGAGTACGTGTAACGCGATCCGCCCCCGGCCAGGACCTCGGCCCGGTCCCGGGCCACTCCGGGGACCGCCTTCCAGGTGGTCCCGTCGCCCTCCAGGTAGCTGACCAGGGCCGCGTCCACCACGTCGTTCTCCAGCGCCCAGATCAAGATGGCCGACACCAGGCCGCCATCTTGACCCTGGGCTGCTACCCCGGCGTCAGTGGCCCGGGCCAGGACGATATCCTTGGAAACCCCCTCCACCTCTGCCGCTTCCCGCTCCCGCCCGAACAACTTGTTGTCGATCTCCGGCTCCCAGAGCCGAAATCGGGGGCATGCCCGAGTGCACAGGGTGCAGCCCCGCTGGCCGTGAGTGCAGTCGTCAAACCCGCCGTCCGCTTCCACGTGGAACGGCTTGTAGGCGCCCTTGGTGTCGTCGTACTCCAGCACGTCGTAGGGGCAGGCGACCACGCATCCGGCACACCCCGTGCACAGGCCGGAGGTGACCACCTCGGAGAAGAGATGCGCCCAGTGCGGCTTGTCGGGAGGCATCCGCCCATCGTACCGGCGCTCCGGTGAACCGGCCCAAGGCACACTACCTTCGGGCGGTGCCCGAGATGCCAGAGGTGGAGGCCTACCGCCGCCTGGCGGAGGGCGGGCTGGGCCGGCTGATTGTGTCCGTGGGGGCGCCTGACGCGTGGTTCCTCAAGAGGGGACTGGATGCCACTACGGCCGCCCTGGCCCTGACCGACAGGAGCTTCACGCAAGCCCGACGGCTGGGCAAGCTTCTATTGCTGGATACCAGCCCACTGGCGTCGGATGAGCCTCCTGGGCCAACGCTAGGCCTGCGTTTCGGCATGACCGGCTGCCTGGTTGTGGATGGGCGGGTGGGCGTCGATCGGTTGCTTTACTCGAGCGACCGGCACGAGGAGGCGTGGAACCGTTTCCAGGTGACCTTCGCAGACGGCGGCGTCCTGGCGGTAAGGGACCCTCGCCGTCTCGGAGGGATCGAGCTCGACCCGGAGGAGGGTCGCCTCGGCCCCGATGTGGCATCGGTGGGCCCGGCAGCGCTTCGCAGAGCCCTCGGATCGAGTGCCGCGCCGCTCAAGGGACGCCTGCTCGACCAGGGTCGCCTGGCCGGCGTGGGGAATCTCATGGCCGACGAGGCGCTGTGGCGGGCTGGGCTCGATCCTTCCCGGCCGGCCGGATCGCTCTCTGCCGCCGAGGTCCGCCGCCTCCACCGTCACCTCCGGGCCACCATCGCCGACCTGGTGAAGCGGGGCGGCTCGCATACCGGCGACCTGTTGGCATCCCGCCGGCCAGGGGGAGTCTGCCCGCGCGACGGGACCCCACTGGCCCGGTCCACTGTGGCGGGCCGCACCACGTGGTGGTGTCCGAAGCACCAGCGGTGACGACACACGGGGACTTCGCTCCCGTGTGTCTCCCAAGGTCAAAGGCAACAGTCAAAGGCAACAGTCCCGCCTTCGGCGGGACCCTTTTATGTTCCGACCAACCAGGGGCGTCTTCGGCGCCCGGTTGGTCGGTCAGGCTCCCAGCCGTGCCATCTCGGCTTCCAGTTCGGCCACCGTCCAACGGTGGTTGTTGTCAAGCTTGTCGTCGGCCTCGACAAGCGCCCAGGGCCGAAAGACCTGGATCCGGCCTCCCTGCACGAAGAAGACTTTGCCGGTGGTGCGGCACGAAGTGCCACTCAGGTAGGCGACCACCGGTGAGGTGTTGGCCGGATCCCACTGGTCGAACACGTCAGGTTCCTGCGGAGGTTGAACCATCTCGCTCAGCCCCGGCGTGGCCTCGGTCATTCGGGTACGGGCCGCCGGGACGACGGCGTTGACCCTTACTCCATAGTGCTCCAGCTCCTGGGCGGCGATGATGGTCAGGGCAGCGATGCCAGCCTTGGCTGCCCCATAGTTGGCCTGCCCGGCATTGCCCAGCAGACCCGAGGTAGACGACGAGTTGACCACGGCCGCCTGGACCTGGTGGCCAGCCTTGGACCGCTGGCGCCAGTGATCGGCCGCCCAGCGAATCGGGACGAGGTGTCCTTTGAGGTGGGCCCGGATCACAGAGTCCCACTCGTCCTCGGTCATGTTGACCAGCATCCGGTCGCGCAGTATGCCGGCATTGTTCACCAGCACATGCAGCTCACCAAAGGCATCCAGAGCCGTGTTGAGCAGCCGCCGACCCCCCTCCCAGTCTGCGATGTCGTCGGTGTTGGCCACCGCCTGGCCGCCCGTGGCGACGATCTCGTCCACCACCTGCTGGGCCGCGCCGCGATCGTCACCGGAGGAGTTGGTGGCACCACCATCCATGGTCACATCCAGGTCGTTGACGATCACCCTCGCCCCTTCGCGGGCGAACAACAGGGCGTGCTCCCGACCCAGCCCGCGCCCTGCTCCGGTGATGATGGCCACCCTTCCCTCGAGTGCGCCCATCATCAAGTAGTACTACAGGACGAACAGCGTTACTGCGGTGCCCCGGTGCACCATGGTGCCCGACGTCGGGTTGGTGACGATTACCGGGCCGTTGTGGGTGGGTCCATGCACCCCTCCAACCGACAGCCCGAACTGGGCCAGTGTGGCGGTGGCCTCCTGGACAGTCTGGGTGGTCACATCGGGAACCTTGACCACGTCTGGCCCCTTGGACACATCCACCGCGACCTGTGAGCCCCTGGCCAGAGCGGCCCCCTGGCCAGGGACGGTCTCCACCACGACGCCCGGGGCCACGGTGTCGTTGAAGATGTCGTGGCGAACTGCCGAGAGCCCTACGGCCGACAGCGCAGAGGCCGCTCGAGCGTAGGTACCGCCGGCCAGACCTGCGGGTATGGGGCGCAGTGCCGGACCAGAGGAGACGGTTAGGGTGATCTTGGTGCCGTGAGATTCCAGTCCGGCATGGGGCGTCCAGCCCAGCACCGTCCCGCTCGGGACCGTCTCGCTGTGGGCGAAGACGACCGAGGCGGTGAGACCGGCGTTGGCCAGGCGCTGGACGGCAGCCGTCTGGCCCAGGTTGGACAGGTCAGGAATGGCTGCAGGGGCCGGTCCCGCAGAAAGTACCACGGTCACGGTGGAGCCCTCCTGGGCCATGGCGCCAGGCAGCGGCGACTGGTCGGCGATGGCGCCAGCCGGGACGGCCGGATCGTAGCGTGAGCCGTGCTGTACCAGGCGCAAGTGCTCAGGTGCGAGGGCGGCCATCGCCTTGGTTGGGACAGTATCTCGCAGGGCGGGCACGGGGTGACTGGGTACCGCGAGATGCTGGAATACCAGGGTGCCGGCAGCGGCCAGACCGGCCAGGACCGCCAGCGTCAGCAAGGCCCACGGCCAGCGTCTGTGAGCATCTCGGGAGCTGCTGGACGCCGCTACCGACTCGCCTTCTGATCGTCGCAGCCGGTAACCGTCAGGGACCGTGGCATCAGGGACCGTGGCATCAGGGACCGTGGCGTCAGGGATCGTGGCGTCAGGAATCGCCCGGAGGGCCCGGGAGGCTGACTCGGACACAAGGGGCAGGGGCCGCGGGCGTGGTAGAGTTCGGGTCAGCCTTTCGAGAGCGGTCACCAGTCCTGCCGCATCCAGTCGATCGGCCGGGTCGGGGGCGCCGGCCCGGCTGAGGACGGGACCTAGTGGTCCCAGCTCCTCGCCAATCGGCAAGGGTGCGCTCACCCTGGCCATGAGGGTGACATGGGACGAGTCGCCCGAGAATGGCACTTGCCCAGTCACCGCCTCCACCAGGACCAGCGCCAGGGCATAGACGTCGGAGCGGCCGTCAAGTGGCTTGCCCAGAGCCTGTTCGGGCGAAGCGTAGCGAGCAGTCCCGGGCATGGATCCCGTGGGTTCGGTGCAGCTCGCCTCGGCCAGGGCTCGGGCGATGCCGAAGTCGGCGATGCGGGGGCGACTCTCCTCGTCGAAGACCAGGTTGGCCGGTTTGATGTCTCGGTGGATCAGGCCTCGCCGGTGGGCGTAGTCGATGGCGCTGGCCGCCTGCAATCCCACGGTGCTGGCCTGGACGGCTGACAGACGCTGCCCGCTGTCGAGCAGGCCCCGCAGACTTCCCCCGCTCAGGTACTCCATCACCAGGAAGGGACCGTCCTCGTCCTCCCCCCAGTCGAAGACTCGACAGATGTGCGGGTGATTGAGACTGGCCGCCGACTTGGCCTCGGCCCGAAAGCGACCAAGGAATGCGGCATCGGTGGCCAGCGCCGGTTGCAGCACCTTGACCGCAACCTGGCGGTTGAGGCGGACGTCCTCAGCCAGGAACACATGGCCAGACGCACCACTGCCAAGGGGAACGAGCAACCGATATCGACCGCCCAGTACCCGTCCCAGATGGTCGGCGATGCACGTCAGCACTACTACGTCAGGCTAGCCATCCGGCGTATCCATTGGTCGTATACCGGTGATGACAACCGAAGGCCACCTCGGAGTCGACCTACCAAGAGGTCCGCCCGGTCGATCAGACTTGCCCGACCGGGCGGACACCCATAGTGCTGTCAGATGGGGCGCACCGATGAGGCCTGAGGGCCCTTCTGACCCTGGGTGACCTCGAACTCGACCCGCTGGTTGTCTTCCAGGCTGCGGTAGCCGTTCGACTGGATCGCGGAGAAGTGGACGAATACGTCATCGCCTCCACCGTCAATGGCGATGAAGCCGAAGCCCTTCTCAGCGTTGAACCACTTGACTGTGCCCTGTGCCATGTGTCTGCTCTTCCTTTACGAGTGGGAACCGCACGGTGCGGCCCCCGGTCGTCCTGGCGAGCGAAAAACGCTCGCACGATAGTCCTGCGAGCGTGACATCAAGCACGTGCACGAACTGCGACCGCCCACCACCATAGCGCGTCAGGAGTTCGTGAGTCGGCCCGTGTCCAAGAGCTCGGTGAAGCCGTCCTCGTCGATCACTGGTATCCCGAGCTCGGTGGCGGTCGCCAGCTTGGCCGCCCCCGGGTCGCGCCCGGCCACTACCGCGGTGGTCTTCTTGGATACCGAGCCCGGCGACTTGCCACCCCTGGCCTTGACGGCCGCCTCGGCGTCCTCGCGGGACCAACCCTCCAGGGTGCCAGTGACAACCACCGAGCAGCCTGTCAGGGTCCGGGCCACGGCCGGGGCGGTAGGTCCCTCCAGGTTCACACCGGCTCGGCGCAATTTGTCCAACACCATTTGGTTGCGCGGGGATGCGAAGAATTCGGCCACGCTGGTGGCGATCTTGGGCCCTACCCCCTCTACCCCGGCCAACCCCTCGATGGACGCGCTCTCGATTCGGTCGAGGTGCCCAAGGGCTCGGGCAAGGCCCACTGCACCGGTGTCACCCAGGTGGCGGATGCTGAGACCCACCAGGAGGTTGGCCAGGGGTCGACGCCGTGAGGCGTCGATGGCGTCCAGAAGATTGGCCACCGACTGCTGGCCAAAGCCCGGCAAGCCGCTCAGATCCTCGGCCTTGATCGTGTAGATGTCCCCGGCATCGGCCAACAGGCCGTGCTGGAGGAACAGGGCCACTCGGGCGTCGCCCAGGCCCTCGATGTCCATGGCCCCCCGCGATGCGAAGTGGACGATCCGTTGGAGGCGCTGCCCGGCGCAGTCCAGGTTGGTGCAGAACGTATCGCTCTCGCCTGGTAGGCGCACCAACGGGCCGCCGCAGACCGGGCAAATGGTGGGAAAGACCCACTGGGGCAGACCTTCGGAGCGGGCCGATAGCACCGGGCCGAGGACCTCGGGGATGACATCGCCTGCCTTGCGGACCAGCACGGTGTCGCCGGGACGAACGTTTTTGATCCTGACCTGATCCTGGTTGTGCAGGCTGGCCAATCCCACCGTCGAACCTCCCACCACCACCGGCTCCAGCTGAGCAAAGGGGGTGGCTTTGCCGCTCTTCCCTATCGAGACCATGATCGCCACCAGCTTGGTGGCCCGTTCCTCGGGTGGGAACTTGAAGGCCATGGCCCACCGCGGTGCCCGGGAGGTGGCTCCCAGCTCCCGACGCTGAGCCAGGTCGTCGATCTTCACCACCACGCCGTCGATCTCGTAGCCCAGGTCGTGGCGGTGCTCCTCCCAATGGCGGCAGTAGTCATGTACCTCCTCCAGGTTGGACACCACCGCCAGCTCCGGGTTCACCGGCAGCCCAGCCCGCTCCAGCAGGGCCAGGCCCCCGGAGTGCCGGCTGGGCGCGGGCTCTCCGTCGGCCTGCACCAGCTGGTGAGCCCAATAGGCCAGCTCCCGAGTGGCGGTTACAGCCGGGTCCTTCTGGCGAAGTGAGCCAGCCGCCGAGTTGCGGGGGTTGGCGAACAGGCGGAGACCGGCCTCGGTTCGCTGCCGGTTGAGCGCCTCGAAGGCGGCCAGGGGCATGTAGAGCTCCCCCCTGACCTCCATTCGGGTGGGCATCTGATCAGCTGGGAGGCCCAGGCGCTCGGGAATGACCGCCACCGTGGCCACGTTGGCGGTCACGTCCTCCCCCACCTCGCCGTTGCCGCGGGTGGCCGCCCGGACCAGGCGTCCGTCCTGGTAGAGCAGGGCAATGGCCACGCCGTCGATCTTGAGCTCGCAGGCGAAATGAACCTCACCGGGGACGACCCGCTCCATCCGCTTGGCCCACGCCACCAGGTCCTCGAAGGAGAAGGCGTTGTCCAGGCTCATCATCGGCACCTGGTGGTGGACCGGGGCAAACAGGACCGAGGGGGTGGCCCCCACTGCCTGGCCGGGCGAAGCCAGGACGGCCAGCTCGGGATGGGCTGCCTCCAGGGTCCGCAACTCAGCGGCTAGGGCGTCGTAGTCGGCGTCGGGGATCTCGGGGTCATCGAGGGCGTGGTAGCGGTGGTTGTGGTAAGCCACCAGCCGGCGCAGCTCGTCCGCCCTCGACGCCGAATCCGCCCCGCCCACCGAATCCGCCCCGCCCACCCCGGTCACGGGCTCGGGGATACTTGTGGCTTTGTCGGTGGACCAGTGGTGGACAGACCCGGCGCCCCAGGAAGTACAGAAGGGCTGGCCGTGTACCGGGCAAAGCCGCCAGATCGGGTCACCTGAGGGCCACGCCGGCGCCCAGCACTGAGTCGCCGTCGTACAGGGCCACCGTCTGGCCAGGGGCCACCCGTCGCTGGGGCTCGGCAAAGGCCAGCACCGCTCGCCCAGCGGCACCCGCTCCCGCCAACACCGCACGCACTGGCTCGCCGTGGGCGCTGGACTGAGCCAGCACGGGCACTCCCCACGGCATCGGCCGGTCGACCCAGGTCAATCGGTCGAGTTCCACCTGATGGGCCAGCAGATCGGCGGCCCGGCCCACCGTCACGGTGGCCGAGGCAGGGTCCACCGCCAGGGCGTAGCGGCGCTGACCACCGGGCCCGCTTCCCAGTCCCCGGCGCTGGCCCACCGTCACCATCTCCACCGCCGGCACCTGGCCCACCACTGCTCCGGTGCTGGCCTCAACCATCTGGCCGGGATGGAGATTCATCCGCTCGGCCAGGAACTGGGACCGGCCACCGGTGGCGGTGATGAAGCAGGTGTCCTGGCTGTCCGGCTTGGCCGCGGTGCGTAACCCCAGAGCCCGGGCTCGGGCCCGCACCTCCGACTTGGTCAGCTCGCCCACCGGGAACAGGCAGTGGGCCAGTTGTCCCTGGCCGAGCATGGACAGGACATAGGACTGGTCCTTGGCCCGGTCGGCGCCCCGGCGCAGATGCCAGGTTTCCCTGTCGCGGGTCGACCGGGCGTGGTGGCCGGTGGCCACGGCGGAAAAGCCCAATTTCGCCGCTCTGAGCAACAGGCGGTCGAATTTGAGGTGTCGGTTGCACTCGATGCAGGGGTTGGGGATGTTCCCGGCCGCGTGGGCAGCCACGTAGTGATTCACCACCTGGTCCTCGAAGTCGCTGCTGAAGTTGAAGACATGGTGAGCGATGGCGAGCTGGTCGGCCACCCGGCGAGCGTCCTCCGCGTCGGCCACCGAGCAGCAACCGGAGTCGCTGGTACCCCCCCACAGCTTGAGGGTGGCCCCTTCCACCTGGTGGCCGGCCTCGACCAGCAGCGCCGCCGCCACCGAGGAGTCGACCCCCCCGGACATGGCTACCAGGAGTCGCATCAGTCAGCCAGCTGAGTTACTGCCTTGGGCACCACCTGAAGGGCCAGGTCGACGTCGGCATCGGTGGAGGCGGCGCCCAGCGACAGGCGCAGGCTGGAATTGGCCTCACTTGCGGACAGGCCCATGGCCACCAGCACGTGGCTGGGCTCGATGGCCCCGCTGGCGCAGGCTGAGCCGGCCGAGGCGCACACCCTCTCCCGGTCGAGCAGGATGAGCAGGGCCTCGCTCTCCACCCCGGGGAAGCGCAGGTGACAGTTACCCGCCACCTTGGAGTGCCGTGGGCCGGTCTCGACCGCGCCCGGCACTGCCTCCATCAGTCCGTCGGCCAGGCGATCCCGCAGAGCGGCGACGCGTTCCACCGTGTCCCTGCGGGTGGCGACGGTGGCCCGCATGGCCGCCGCCAGGGCCACGATGCCCGCCACGTTGTGGGTCCCGCTGCGCCGGTCCCGTTCCTGGCCCCCTCCGTGAAGGACGGGGGAGATCGGTGTACCGTCCCGGACCACCAGGGCGCCCACCCCCTTGGGACCTCCGAACTTGTGGGCGCTCACCGCCACCAGGTCGGCCGGGGCGGCCAGGGTGGCCACATCCAGCCAGGCAAAGGCCTGGACGGCGTCGGTGTGCAGGGCGGCGTTGGGCGCGTGCTGGCGCACCACGGCCGCCACCTCGGCCAGCGGCGTCACGGTACCCACCTCGTTGTTGGCCAGCATCACCGACACCACCGAGGTCTCAGGGCCGAGCGAGTCGGCCAGGGCATCGAGGTCGACGGTGGCGTCCGGGAGGGTCGGGACGACCCGCCCACCCAGGGCCGCGCACGTGTGGAGCACGGCGTGGTGCTCGGCCGCCGGGCAGAGCACGGTGCCTGGTCGGCGGGCGTGGACGCCGGTGATGGCCAAGTTGTCGGCCTCGGTGCCCCCGGCGGTGAAGACCACCTCGCCCGGCTGGGCGCCCAGGGCGGCGGCCACCTCCTCTCTCGCATCATCCAGGGCCAGGCGGGCGTGGCGGGCGGCGGCATGTGAGCCCGAGGGGTTACCGTAGTGCTCGGTCAGGAAGGGCAGCATGGCTGCCACTGCCTCGGGTCGCATGGGTGTGGTGGCGGCATGATCCAGGTAGGCGATGTGTCCGTGCATAACCCACCAGCGTAGAGGCCGACCAGCCGGCTGCGAGGCAGCCTGCCTGGTCGGTACGAGAGGGACCCCGCCGGAGACGGGTCGTGGATCCGAGAATGTTGTCAGGAGGGCGAAGCCGCCCGAGTGTCAACCAACCGGTCAGCCAAGGGGGGCGAAGCCGGTCCCATCGCCAGGAGTCCTCGCCGGTGCGCTCGCCGGTGCGGGAGCCGGGCCGGGCTGGACGTTCTCAGACCCCGGTGGCCCTACGTCGCCCCGGTGGCGGCGCTGCCAGGTGGTGGCCAGGCAGAGCAGGAAGGTCTCGGGCCAGATGCCGGCCGGGATGGTGTGGGCCAGCCGGCTGGCCAGGGGGGCGGCCAGCCGGCTGGCCAGGTCGATCCGGGCCTGGGGATCAAGGGTGGCAACCCGCAGGAGGAAGTTTCTCACTGTCGCGTAGTCGGTGGCGCTCAGGCCAGAGGCGTCGATGGTCGCCGCGTAGGTCTCGAGCTCCGCAGGCAAGCCAAAGGTGATGGCCTCGGGCATGGCTGCACCGGACCGCTCCCGGCGCACGACCGTGCCGGCCACCAGGTCCCCCAGGCGCTGATGGCGGTTGGACACCATGGCGCTGACCACTGCCACCGAGCCGAGGGTGGCGTAGATCTCGACCAGTCCGAGGGCCCCCCGGATGACGGCGTGGCGAAAGCTGATGGGTCCCCCCTCGACGGTGACCACTCGCAGACCGAGGGCGGCCTTGCCCAGCGTCTTGCCCCGCCAAAGGGACTCCATGGCCACCGAGTAGCCGACCAGGCCGGCGAACACGCCGAAGATCACGGCGCTGATGGCGGCCCACTTGGGCACACCCGGTATCGCCGCGGCCAGGGCGGCGATACCGCCCAGCAGCAGGAGAATACCCCCGAGCTGCGCGGCGGCGTCGATCAACCGGGCCACCAGACGAGAGCCGATGTCGGCCTCCGCCAAGTCGACCACCACCGCTTCGGGTGTCACCAAACCGGGTGGCTGGCTCAACGTTCTCCCTTCGACGCTACGGTGACACAGGGCCAGGGTGTTCGTTCGTTCCCGGCCCCCACGGAGCAGCGTGCTCCGACAGTTGCCCCCGCGGAGCAGTGTATGGATCTCGACAGGTTCCTCGACGCCAACCGCCCAAGCTGGGATCGCCTGGCCGAGCTCACCGGGCGGGCCAACCGCAGCATCGACCGTCTCTCGGCGGCCGAGCTGGATGAGCTGGTCGGGTTGTACCAGCGGGTATCTGCCCACCTGTCATTCGTCCGCACCGCCTTCGCCGATGCCGGTCTCACTGCCCGGCTCAGCGTGCTGGTCGCCGGAGCCGGCGCCGCAGTTTACGGTACCCGGTCCACCTTGATGCGCTCGGTTGGGCGGTTCTTCACCCATGCCTTCCCGGCCGCCGTGTGGCATGCGCGCCGGTTCGTGGCCGCCAGCGCCGCCCTGACCGTTATTCCCGGGCTGATCCTGGGGATCTGGCTGGCCTATTCGCCGGCCGCCGTGCGTGCCGCGGCCCCGGCCGCCCTGCGTCAGTCCTACGTCCACCACGCCTTCGCCGCCTACTACACCTCCGCCCCCGCGGCTGAGTTTGCCACCAACGTGTTCACCAACAATGTGAAGGTAGCCATCATCGCCTTTGCGTTGGGAATTTTCGGCTGCGTCTTTACCGCCGGGCTCCTCGCCTTCAATGGAGCCAACCTGGGATTGGCGGCCGGACTGTTCGCGTCGGCGGGGATGGAGTCGCGCTTTTGGGGGCTGGTCCTTCCCCACGGCCTGATCGAGCTGACCAGCGTGATAATCGCCGGGGCGGCCGGGCTACGGCTGGGTTGGACGGTGATCGACCCGGGGGACCGATCCCGCGGCACCGCTCTGTCCGAGGAGGGCCGCCGGACGGTGGTGCTGGTGCTGGGGGTCGTCCTCTCCCTTGCCGTGGCCGGAACCATCGAGGGGTTCATCACCGGCTCCTCCCTGCCCACCGCCATCCGGGTGGGCGTGGGAGTCGTGGTTGAGCTGGCTTTCGTGGCCTATCTGGTCGTCTGTGGACGGGCAGCAGCCCGCCGAGGCCTCACCGGCGCCATGGGTGAGCATTAGTCAGGTAGAACGGGTCAGTGGATTTGCGCCTCCCCTGACCGCCATCGAAAGGGACGACCATGACCGACGCCGACCGTAACCCCATCAAGGATCCCGAAGATTGGAAGACGGGCGACGAGCCCATGACGGGAGCTCAGCATTCCTACCTCTCAACCTTGGCTCAGGAGGCGGGCGAGGACGTGCCCGAGAAGCTCACCAAACGTGAAGCCTCGGCGCGAATCGAGCAGCTGCAGGAGCGCACCGGCCGAGGCGGCTGAGGGTACGGGGTCAGTGCCCAGCTTGCATGGCCACGAACATGTACGCCATGCCGAGGACCATGACGGCCAGGCTGGCTCGCAGACCCCCGGATACCCGCTCAGCCAGCCTCACCGGCACGGCCGCCGCCGGGACCATGTCCCCACTGGATGGGAGGGCCAGGGTCCCTTGCCATCGTCCGGTTTCACCGAGCGCGGGGGTGGTCCAGGCCAGGCCCTCCACCACGAAGTATCCGGCCAGGCCATAGTTGAGGCCGGCGAAGGCAAAGCCAGGTACGGCGAACATGTACACCATGGCCGCCAGATCGACGACCGAGGCTCAGGTGGCCTCGGCGGGCACCTGGTGTGGTGCAAGCGGCCAAGAGGCGGTCGCCCGCACGACCGCTCCGCCGGCTTCCAATCCCGATCTCCTCTGGTCCGAAAAATGGTTGGGAGACGACCAGTCTTCGGCCCACTTGCAGTCCAGCCCGCCGCCGGGTTAACCCGAGCCAGGGCGTCCGACCATCAGCACGAAGGAGGCCAGCAGGCACAGGTCAACGCCAGCGGCGGCCAGGGACGCCTGACGGCTGGTCGAGCCGCGGTCTCCCGCCCCCTGGCCGCCGGTCGCCTCGCCCCCGTCCCCGCCCTTGGGACCCTCGCCCGGGGCTCCCTCGGACGCCTCCAGCAGGGCCTGAAGCGTGCGCTCAGCCGGCCACAGGACTCCCTGGGCCAGGGCGGCGGCGAGCACCCACAGCAGGGTGGAGAGCCACAGCCAGAGCTCCCCAAGGCTCCCTGTCCCATGGCCCAGCACGACCAGCACCATGCCCAGGATGGGGACGGCATACAGCACCCGGGATAGCCAGTTGGTGCCGGGCCGAAAGTACCGCCGGACCGCGCCCTGCCCTCCGAGCGCACCGGGGCGACCGGCGACGGAGGCATAGGCGCCAGTCGCCAGCACGGCTCCCACGGCCACGACCGCGCTCAGCACATGGGCCACCAGGACCAGGTCGTAGGCAATGCCGTCGCCACCCATGCCCGGACCTACAGGCGACCGGTCGCCTTGAGGTGGAGGTAGGTGTCAGCCAGTTCGCCGGCCAGGCGTCCGGGCTCGGAGTCGACCACCGTCACCCCCAGGCCCCGCAGGCGAGCGGCCGTCCGGCGACGGCCGGCCATTGCCGATATGGCCGCCGCCTGTCGGTAGGCGGCCTCAGCCTCCCCGGTGCCCGGCGTGCCCCCCGAACTGCCCTCTGCCCAGGCCGCCACCACCGGATCCCTCACCGCCGCCAGTATGACCACGTGGTCCCTCGCCACCAGGGGAAGGGCCGGCAGGAGCGACTCCTCCACCGCCGCCTCGGAGAGCTCGGACAGGACCACCAACAGGGCCCGGCGACGGAATCGAGTACGGGCAGTCAGGAAGGCCGCCCGGTAGTCGCTCTCGACCAGAGCCGCCTCCAGGCGGTAGACGGCCTCGGCCACCTGGCCCATCCCACCCTGGCGGATTGGGGGAACCACCGCCCGCACCTGGTCATCGAAGGCCACCAGCCCGCACCGGTCGCCCAGCCGTCCGGTCACGGCCGAGAGGGCCAGCAGGCCATCCATGGCGTGCTCCAACCGGGGCACCCCGGACACCCGTCCGGCCATGGTTCGTCCGCAGTCCAACAGGCAGAGAACGCGCTGGTTGCGCTCGGACCGGTAGGTACGCACGATGGGCTTGCCGGTCCGAGCCGTCGCTGCCCAGTCGATTCGCCGGTAGTCGTCGTCCCCGCCGTACTCACGGAGGGCCTCGAAATCAGTTCCGCCGCCCAGGGCCCGAGCCGAGCGTAGGCCAACCTCCAGCACCCGCTGGCGGTCGATGCGCAACTCGGCGTCACGTACCGAGCCCAGCGGAGGGTAGACCCGAAGCACTGACGGCACCTGGCGCCGCCCTTGGCGGGCGGCCAGGCCCCAGGGCCCGGTGACCCGTAGGGTCACCTCACTGATCTCGAAGCGGCCCCTCCGGCTGGGGCACAGCGTGGTATTGGTGGAGGCAGAGCCCCCAGGTGGCACCATCAACCTGGCCCTGCGGCTCCCGGCATGCAGAGACGGCGCCAGCTGGTCGGCCAGCGCCACGTCGACTTTGCGAGCCCCGGTGTTGCCCACCCGCCAGCGCACCTGGACCTGGCCCCCCAGCGCCACCACGGCCGGGATGTGGCGCTCGAAGCCCAACCGAGAGGGGGTGGTCGCTCGGCCCCAGTCAACCAGGGCGATCACCAGCACCACCAGGTCGACCGCCACCAGGGCGATCACCGGGGTCACCGGGAGGACCAGCACGGCCACCGATGCCACCGCCGCCACCACCGCCAGGCGCCCGGTGGGCACCGGCGGACTCAGCCGTCTCACCGGCGGCGGGCAGCCAGCCAACTCTGGTCCGAAAAGTGGTGCTTATAGCAACCACTTTTCGGACCAGAGTGCATCCTCGCCCCCAGACCGCGCCCGCCGGACCGCCTCACCGGGGGACGGGCACGCTGGCCAGGATGCCGTCCAGGACCCGGTCGGCCGTCACCCCCTCCAGCTCCACCTCGGGCCGCAGCGCCAGGCGATGCCGCAGGGTCGGCTTGGCCACCGACTGCACCTCGTCGGGGGTCACGAAGGGCCGCCCGGACAGCCAGGCCCACGCCTTGGCCGCCCGCAGGACCATGGCCGACCCCCTGGGGGAGACGCCCAGGCTCACCGAGGGCGACTGACGGGTGGCTCGGGCCAGGGCGACCACGTAGG
This sequence comes from Acidimicrobiales bacterium, assembly GCA_003244275.1. Lineage (GTDB taxonomy): Bacteria > Actinomycetota > Acidimicrobiia > Acidimicrobiales > QHCF01 > QHCF01. The sequence continues at coordinate 806 of QHCF01000216.1, read as the reverse complement.
CCCGCACCGCCGGGTCGACCCGGATGGCATCCACCTCCATGCGAGCGGCCCGTAGCTGGGCGGCACCAGCTACCGCCCGAAGCCCGGCACCGGCCAAGTCGTGCGGGTCGAGGCCCTCATCGTGGCGGGCCAGCACGGCCGCCTCCTCCTCGGCCGAGGGATAGTCCATGATCAACTTGAGCAGGAAGCGGTCCAGTTGGGCCTCGGGCAGCGGGTAGGTGCCTTCGTACTCGACCGGGTTCTGGGTGGCCACCACGCAAAACGGCTCGGGGAGGGGTCGAGCTCGCCCCTCGACCGAAACCTGGCGCTCCTCCATGGCCTCCAGGAGAGCGGCCTGGGTCCGGGGAGGGGTCCGGTTGACCTCGTCGGCCAGTACGAGGTTGGCGAACACCGGTCCTTGTCGAAACCGGAATCCTCCCGCCTCGGACCCTTCTCCCCGCTCACGGTCGTACACCACCTGCCCGAGCACGTCCGATGGCATCAGGTCCGGTGTGAACTGGATCCTGCGAAATTCGAGATCGAGACTGGCGGCCACCGCCTTGGCCAGCAGGGTCTTGGCCACCCCCGGCACCCCTTCCAGTAGCACATGGCCGCCCACCAGGAGGGCGGCCACCAGCCCGGTGACCGCCGCGTCCTGGCCCACCACCACCTTGGCCACCTCGGCCCGCAGAGCCAGGAGGTCGGAGCGGGCCGGGCTGGACTCAGCGGACATCGGCCAGCTCTCTGTTTACGGCCTGTACCGCCCGGGCCACCGAGACCAGCTGACCGTCGGTGGTAATGGCCTCGCCACCCCCGGCGTCGCCACC
>QHCF01000236.1:20754-21497 GCA_003244275.1 Acidimicrobiales bacterium | reverse complement strand
CATCAGGGCCGCGAACGAGTCCTCCCAACCCTGGCCAAAATGGATGTTGTGGTGCGCCGCCCCCTCGGCCACTCCACCCGTCAACCCGCCCGCCACTCCACCCGCCACCCCGGCCAGCCACACCACGCACGACGGCGAGTACCGTCCCCGGCGGGCCACCCGCGGCATGGCCAGCTCGGGCAGGAGCTGGCGGTAGGCGACCGGCAGGTCGACGTTGCACACCACCGCGTCGGCCTTCACCACCTCACCGCCATCCAGGCGAACGCCGGTGACCGCCCCGTCCCGGCCGGGCCGGCGCACGATCCGTTCCACCCCGGAGGCCAGCTCGACCACCGCCCCCGCCTTCTCGGCCGCCCGGGCCAGCCCGGTGGCCACCGAGTGCATCCCTCCCCGGGGGAAGAGCACTCCTTCCACGGTGTCCATGTAATCGATGACCCCGTAGAGGGCCAGCGCCTCGAAGGGCGAGAGCCCGGCGTACAGAGCCTGGAAGGAGAACAGGCGCTGCAGCCGGGGATCCGAGAAGTACCCAGCCACCACCGAGTGCAACCGGCGCAGGCCGCCCATGCGCACGAGGTCCACGATGGGTGAAAGTGGGCGAGCGATGTCCAGCCAGGAGTCATAATTTCGATCTATGAACGAGGGCACCTCCAGCCGGTAGAGCCGCTCCAGCCAGTCGCAGAATGGGCCAAATGCCGCCGCCTCCTTCGACCCGCACACCGAGCGGATCTCCTCGGTCATGGCCT
>QHCF01000236.1:0-20717 GCA_003244275.1 Acidimicrobiales bacterium | reverse complement strand
TCGGCGAAGCAGGCCCGGTACATGGGATCGACGGCCACCAGGTCCAAGTGGTCGGCCATGTCGGCCCCGGCGGCGGCGAAGGTGTCGGAGAGGATGCCGGCCATGGTGAGCACCACCGGTCCGGTGTCGAAGCGGTACCCACCCTCCTCCACCAGCCCGGCCCGGCCCCCCGGCTGGTCAGCCCGCTCCACCACCGTCACCTGGTGGCCCCGACCGGCCAGGTGGCAGGCGGCCGACAGTCCGCCCAGCCCGGCCCCGACCACGACCACCCGCACTGCTCAGTGCTCCCGGCTGGCGACGAAGTAGGCGAGCTCGATCAGGTGGTGGCGGGCGTCGGCGGTTATGACCCGGGAGGCCTCGATGGCCCGCAGGGACCGCTCGACCAGGGCGGCGATGGCGGCCTCGGTGGCGGCCAGGGCACCGGTGGAGACCAGCACCTCCTGCAGGCCGGCCACCTCCCCCGGGCTCAGGTCGGCCGCCCCGAAGCGCTCGGCCAGCAGCCTGGCCCCTCGGCCCTGGGCCCGCTCGGTGGCCAGGGCGTGCAACACGGTGGGCTTGCCGTCCCGCAGGTCCTCGCCCACCGGCTTGCCGGTCACCGCCGGGTCGCCGAAGGCTCCCAGGATGTCGTCACGCAGCTGGAAGGCCTCCCCCAGCGGCATGCCGTAGGCCGACAGGTCATCGCGACATTGGCCCAGGCGGCCAGCCAGGGCCGCGCCCAGGTGCAAGGGTCGCTCCACGGTGTACTTGCCCGTCTTGTACATACAGATGCGCCGTGCCGACTCGGGGTCGCAGTCTCGGCGGGCGGTCCCCACCAGGTCCAGGTACTGGCCGAAATTCACCTCCAGGCGCAGCTCGGTGAACACGTCCATGGCCTCCCTCGAGGCACCGGCCAGCAGCCGGTCGGCGTAGACGAAGGCCAGGTCTCCGGCCAGGATGGCCACCCCTTCGCCAAAGCGCCGTCCCTCGCCCTCCCATCCCGCCACCAGGTGGCGCCCCTCGAAGTCTCGATGGATGGTCTGGACCCCGTGGCGCTGGCCCGAGCCGTCCATGACGTCGTCGTGGATGAGGGCGAACGAGTGCAACAGCTCCAGGGCGGCGCCGGCGTCGGTGATGAGCGGATCGGCCGGGTCGCCGCCCGCCCCCACGAACGACCAGTGGCAAAAGGCCGGGCGCAGGCGCTTCCCGCCGGCTAGCACCAGGCGCCCGAGCGCCTCCAGGGGCTCAGCTAGATCCCGGTCCAGGTTGGTCCAGCGCCAGATCTCCTGGGACAGCAGGCTGTCGATGCGGGCCTCGACCCGCTCGGCGATGGCGGCCAGGCTGCCCAGCACTACTGCGGCGGCGGGCGGCCCCGAGATGGGGGAGGCGGAGATGCCGGCGGGCGTCACGGCGGAGCTCATTCTCACTCAGCCTACGCTGATCGCCGCCGGACCCCGGATCAGGAGGGCGGCAGGGCCCTCAGGTAGCGGTAGACGCCCTCGAAGTCACTGACCGTCTTGTCCGGGAGGCGGTGCTCGCCGCCCAGGGATCGGGCCCCGTGGACCACCTGGGCGGTGCGCTCCACCACCAGGGCCACGTGCAGAGCCTGGTCAGGGGTATTGCCGATGCTGATCATGCCGTGGCTGGCCAGGAGGGCGGCGCTGGTGTCGGCCAGGTTGCGCACCGCCTCCTCGCCCAGGGCGGCGGTGCCGGTCATGGTGTACTCGCACACCGGGACCTCTCCCCCCACGAACACCACGAACTCCTCGATGGCGGCCGGGATGGGCTGGCGGGCGCAGGCGAACATGGAGGCGTAGAGGGGATGGGAGTGGATGACGCCGCCGACGTTGGGGAGGGATCGGTAGCAAGCCAGGTGGAGGTCCTTTTCGGAGGTGGGGCTGCGGGTGCCCTCCACCACGTTGCCCTCGGTGTCCATCACCACCAGGTCCTCGAGGCCCATGGTGTCGTAGCTGACCGAGGAGGGGGTCAGGCAGACGTGGCCGTCGGCGGTGAGGGCCGAGACGTTGCCGGCGGTGCCCTCCACCAGTCCCTTGGCGTACATGGTCCGCGCCGTGGCGAGGACGGCCTCCTTCTCGGCCTGCCACCTGGCCTGGCCGGCAGCGGTGGCGCTTGCGCCGGCTGGGGTGGCGCTCAAGCCAGAACCTCCGGATTCACACAGTGCAGCGGGCGCTGGCCGGCCAGCAGGCGGGCCAGGTCGGCGGCGATCATCCGAGAGTGGTTGGCCTCGGTGTCATAGGTGGCACCCCCGATGTGGGGGGTGAGCACGACGTTGTCCATGGCCAGGAGCGGATGGCCGGCCGGCAGCATCTCACCCTCGAAGTGGTCCAGGGCAGCGGCGGCCACCTTGCCCGAGTGGAGGGCGCCCACCAGGGCGTCGGTGTCACACAAGGCGGCCCGGGCGGCATTGACGAACACCACCCCGTCCCGCATGGCCGCGAACTGCTTGGCCCCGATCATCCCGGCCGATTCGGGGGTCACCGCCGCATGCAGCGAGATCACGTCCGAGCGGTCGAGGAGCTCGTCGAGGGAAACTGTGACACCGTCGGAGTCTTCGGCGTAGGGGTCGAAGGCGATGACCCGCATCCCCAGGCCTTCGAGGCGCCAGCGCACCGCCCGCCCCGCCGCCCCCACCCCGATCAGTCCGGCCGTGCGACCTTGGAGCTCCCACGCCCGGAACCGCTGGTAGGGAATGGTCCCGTCCCGGAAAACCTCACCGGCCCGCACGTCGGCGTCGGCGCCCAGCAGGTGGCGAGTGGCGCATAACAGCAGGGCCACGGTCATCTCGCCCACCGCATCGGCATTGCGCCCGGGCGCCCGCAGTACCGGCACGCCGGCGGCGCTGGCCGCGGCCACGTCCACGTTGGTCGGCTCTCCCCGGGTGGCCCCCACCGCCAGCAGCGGCAGGTCGAAGACCGGGCCGGCGCAGACGTCGGCCTCGCAGATCACGATGGTGGCGCCCTCGGCCGCCATGCGCTCGGCCAGCTGCTCGGGTGAGTAGAGGCGGAGGGGCTGGTGATCGATCCAGGGATCCAGGACCACGTCGGCCACCGAGCGCAGTCGGTCGAGCCCCTCCCCCCGGAAGGGAGCGGTCACCAGGGCGGTGGGTCGCCCGGACGAGGGTCCGGGTCCCCTGGGCGGGGGCGTCGGTGTGGTCACCCTGGTCATCCAAGCAGGTGAATGGTCGGCCTGTCATGCCCGCTGCTTGAGGTAGAGTCGTTCTGACCTTCGACAAGCTCCAGAATGGAGATCGAGATGACCGACACCCGCAAGCCACCCCCCGTCGCCACTACCGATGCCGGGATCGCCACGGCCAGTGACGACCATTCCCTGTCGGTTGGCCCCAACGGTCCGCTGTTGATGCAGGACCACTACACCATCCAGAAGATGGCCCAGTTCAACCGGGAACGGGTTCCCGAGCGGGTGGTGCACGCCAAGGGCAGCGGCGCCTTCGGCTTCTTCGAGACCACCGCGGACGTCAGCCAATTCACCAAGGCCGGCATCTTTCAGAAGGGGAGGCGTACTCCCATGCTGGCCCGGTTCTCCACCGTGGCCGGCGAGCAGGGCTATCCCGACACCGTTCGAGACCCCCGCGGCTTCGCCCTCAAGTTCTACACCGACGAGGGCAACTATGACCTGGTGGGCAACAACACCCCCGTCTTCTTCGTCCGCGACACCATCAAGTTCTCCGACTTCATCCACTCCCAGAAGCGCCTGCCCGACACCGGGCGACGCTCGCACAACATGATGTGGGACTTTTGGACGCTGAGCCCGGAGTCGGCCCACCAGGTCATCATCTTGATGTCGGACCGGGGCACGCCCCGGACCTTCCGTCACGAGAACGGTTATGGCAGCCACACCTTCCTCTGGGAGAACGCCGGGGGGGATAAGTTCTGGGTCAAGTACCACTTCAAGACCGACCAGGGAGTCGAGAACTTCACCGACGCCGAGGCCCAGGCCATGTCGGCCGAGGACCCCGACTTTCACCGGGCCGACCTGTGGAACGCCATCGAGTCCGGCGACCACCCGTCCTGGACCCTGGAGATGCAGGTCATGCCCTTCGCCGATGCCGCTGACTACCGCTTCAATCCCTTCGACCTGACCAAGGTGTGGCCCCACGCTGACTACCCGCCGATCGAGGTTGGGCGCATGGTGCTCGACCGCAACCCGGAAAACTTCTTCGCCCAGATCGAGCAGGCCGCCTTCGAGCCGGCCAACATGGTGCCCGGGATCGGTCCCAGTCCAGACCGGATGCTGCTGGGCCGGCTGTTCAGCTATCCCGACACCCATCGCCATCGGATCGGGCCCAACTACCTCCAGCTACCGGTCAACCAGCCTCGGGCCGAGGTTCACAGCTACAACATCGATGGCGCCATGCGCTATCGCCACTCGGGCAACCAGCCCAATTACTCGCCCAACAGCTACGGCGGCCCCCAGGCCGACCCGGCGGCAGAGCTGCCCTACTGGCCGGTGGAGGGGGGCGAGATCGTCAGGTCCGCCTACACCCTGCACCGGGAGGACGATGACTTCGGCCAGGCCGGGACCCTTTACCGCAAGGTGATGTCCGACACCGACAAGGCCAACTTGGCGGCCAACATCATCGGCCACGCCTCCAAGCCTGACATGCAGTCCGACGTCCAGGCCCGAGTGGTCGAGTACTGGCGCCAGGTGGACGCCGACCTGGGCGCCCAGGTGGCCAAGGGGCTGGGCAACGGGGGATAGTCGGGGTTAGCGGGCGCCGGGCCCGGGCCCCCGGGCGAAGTTTTGGTCTGTGATGCATTTAGTGCTGTTATTGACACAAAATGCATCACAGACCGCTCGTTTCTTCTAAACCGCGCCTGCGCGGCTGGATTCATGCCGGGGGGTTGCCGTTCGTGCTGGCCGCCAGCATGGTGCTGGTGGCGCTGGCCAGACCGGGCGCGGCCCGAACAACCACTGTCATCTATGCGGTCTGCGCACTTACCTTGTTCGCCATCAGCGCGATTTACCACCGCGGCAACTGGACACCTCGCATACGGGCGAAGCTGAGGCGTCTCGACCACGCCAACATCTATCTGCTCATCGCCGGCACCTGCATCCCCGTTGACGCCCTGGGGCTCACCGGACCAGCCCGCACCATAGGTCTGTGGATCGTGACCGTCGGAGCGGCGATCGGCATCGTTTCCCGCCTGGCTTGGCCCACCGCCCCCCGCGCCCTCTACACGGCGACGTACATCATCGTTGGCTGGTCCACCCTTCCTTTCCTCGCCATCTTGTTCCGCGACGCGGGAGTGACCACGTCGCTGTTGGTGATCGCCGGGGGGGCCATCTACACCGCCGGCGCCGTCGTCTACGGCCTCAAGCGACCCAACCCCTGGCCCAGGTGGTTCGGGTTCCACGAGATCTTCCACGCCTGCACCCTGGCCGCCTGGACCTGTCAGTACGTCGCCATCCTGCGACTGGCCACATAGCGTCCGTTGCGCCGGGGCGGGGCCGCCTTCGGCGGATGAGGGGCGATCACACCTCAGAAGCGGTGGCCGACCTGCATGGTGATGATGATGGCCGCAGGGTCGTGGGAGGACCAGCGTCGGATCGTGGACCAGGATGGCATGTTCCAGGTCGGCGAGCTCGGTCCCGGGTTCCAGTCCGAGGGCCTCGATCAGGGATGACCGGGCTCGGTGGTAGGCCCGAAGGGTGTCGGAATGGCACCCGGATCGGTAGAGGGCGAGCACCAGCTGGGACCAGCGCCGCTCGCGCAGCGACTCGGCGATTCGACCGGCTTCGTCCTGATCGGCGACGCCGGAGATGACGGATCACCCAGCTGTGGTCCCAACAATGTCGGTGGCTCGGTGAGCCTTGCTCACAACGGTGCCGGAGTGGAGCTGGGGGCCAACACCATCTCCGGGTCAGTGAGCCTGACCAACAACACCGGCTCAGGCCCCGACGCGGAGAACGCCGCCCCTGAGGTGGAGGCCAACCACATCGGCGGCTCCATGTCCTATACCGCCAACAACTCCGCTCCCACCGACGACCACCAGCCCAACCTCCTCACCGGCGGAGGCACGGCCAGCGGCCAGTGCACGGGGCTGGCGTAGCGGTGTTTACGGACGGAGGTCGGCAACCGGCCAACCTGGATCGCCATCAATGATCTCCGGATCGCCGGTGAGCAGGGTGGCGTGGTGGCCCAGGGCAGTGGCGACGGCGAAGGCGTCAGCGTAGGCCATCGGGTAGCGGGCCTTGATGTGGGCCGCTTCTAATATGCGAGTAGCGGACGGGAGATCCAGGGTGAGCTGGTGTCGCAGCTCACCAACGACCCGATGGGCCTGACCTTCGCCTGCCTTTCGCTCGACGATGTAGCAGACTTCGCCCAAGTTGACCCAGCTCATGACTGGGCGGCCCGGCAGGGCGGCCTCCACCCGGCTGGCGCTCGGCTCTTCACCCTCGAGCCAGCGCAGGACGGCCCACGAGTCCAGACAGTCGGTCAACGATCTCGTTCGGAGCGGCGGTCGACCTCCAGCTCCTCGGTGAGCCCATGGCCCCGAAGGCTGCCGCGCAGGGTCGGACGCCCGCGCACCGGCTCCACACGCACCGCCTGGCCGTCGACAGCGAACTCAACCTCGTCACCGGGGATGATCTCGAGCTGCTCCCGCAGGCCCTTGGGTATGACGACTTGGCCCTTTGCTCCCACTCGATGAGTCATACTGAGAAGTATAACTCCAGGCCCCGAGGAGTACCCAGTGCATGACGCCGTACTTGCCCAGATGGTGGCGGCAGCGGCTCTAGCGCCAGAGGCTCTAGCGCCAGAGGCTCTAGCGCCAGAGCCTGATTGGAGACGTCGCCATCCGGTCTGGCGTTGGCGTCAACGCTCCAATTCTTTCGCCTGGCCCGACGACCGTTGCCGGATCGTTGCTAGCATAATGCAACATGAGGACCTTGTACCTGAGGAATGTTCCAGAGGAAGTGATCGAACGCCTGCAGCGGTTGGCAGGTCGCGACGGAACGTCGCTGAGCGCAGTCGCAATCCGGGAGCTCACCGAGGTCTCGCGCCGAGCTGATAACCCATCACTGCTCGGATCTCTCCCTGACCTCGGTGTGGATTCAGCCGAGATCGTCGACCAGCTGGAAGCTGAGCGGGCCAATAGGTGATCGTGGTCGATGCGTCCGCCGCGGTGTCGGCCCTGTTGAACAGCGGCTCGGCTCGCAAGGCCCTCGATGATGGGCAGCTTCATGCTCCGCATCTCGTCGACTCTGAGGTGGCCAGTGTCCTGCGCCGCCAGGTCGTCGCCGGAAGCCTGGTTCCCGAGGACGGATGGGCGGCATTGGACACCTGGCGGCACCTCGGGGTGACACGCCACCCGGTGTTCGCCCTCCTGGACCGTGTCTGGCAGCTCCGTGACAACCTCAGTGCCTACGATGCCACCTATGTTGCCCTGGCAGAGGCTCTGGGCATTGCGTTGATTACCGCCGATGGGCGCATCGGTCGTGCCCCGGGGTTGCGCTGCCCGGTCACCGTGGTGCCGCGGTAGCCGGTGTTGCTTCGGCGCCGCTCCAGGCGGGCGAACGACGCCTCGTTCGGGGAGCTCTCCCAAGGAGAGTGGGTAGTAGAACTGCTACCATCTGGATCATGGACTCCATACCGCAAAAGGAGCTTCGTAATCAGGTTGGCGCGGTGCTGCGGCGCGTCGAGGCTGGAGAGATGCTCACCGTCACGGTCGCCGGACGGCCAGTGGCCGAGCTGTCGCCCGCCGCCCGACGTCGCTGGGTCAGGGGTAACGCGCTCGCCGATGTGTGGCGCAGTTCGGCGCCGCGTGGATTCGATCAAGACCTCGGGCGACTCGAAGCTGGTCTCGTCGATCCCTTTGTCCAATGAGGGTGGTGCTGGACACCTCCGTGCTCATCGGCGAAGTGGCTCCCGCAGACGTCGAGGCGGCGATCAGTGTCGCCTCCCTGACCGAGTTGCACTTCGGAGCGCTCGTCGCCAGCGACGAGGACGAGCGCGCTCGTCGGACCGATCGCCTGGCTGCCGTGGAAGCCGCCTTCGACCCCCTCCCAATCACCGCCGAGGTTGCCCGGGCCTGGGGCCGTCTGGCATCAGCGGTCACGCGTCGTGGCGGCAATTCACGACGCCGGCAGATCGATCTTGCCATCGCCGCGACCGCGGTCGTCGAGAAAGTGCCGCTGCTCACCTTCGACGTCGCCGACCTGTGCATCATCGATGACCTTGTCGATGCTCGTCGTCCCTGAAGCAGTCCTCCCGATATCCGACTAGGGCCGAGGAACCTCCAGGCGGAGGGTGACGATCTCGAAAGGCGACAGCTCCAGCCGCAGATGGTCGCCCTCCACCGGGACGGCTGACGTGGGCCACTCGAGGAGGTCGGTCCGCCAGGCCCGGGCCACCGGGAACCCGAGCTCCATGCCAACCGAGCACCGCCGGCCCCACGCTTCGTAGACCCGGATCACCAGGTCGTCCCCGTCCTCGGCCTGCTTGACGGCAGCGACCACCACCCCGGCCCGGTCCAGGCGGACGAACGACGCATCCCTCGGGCCCCGGCCGTCATGGCGTCCGGCGGCCACCGTCCGCAAGGGGGAATTGAGGTCACTTGCCTGCTCGATCACTCCCGCCTCTCGCAGGTCCCCGGCATGGGGGAGCAGGGCGTAGGTGAAGCGGTGGTGACCCCGGTCGGCTACCGGGTCGGGCCAGGTAGGGGCTCGCAGCAGCGACAGGCGCATGACGTTGCCCCTGATGTCGTAGCCGTACTTGCAGTCGTTTAGCAGGGCCACTCCATAGCCGGGCTCGGACAGGTCGGCCCAGGTGTGGGCGCACACCTCGAAGCGGGCCACGTCCCAGCTGGTGTTGGCGTGGGTGGGACGCTCGACGTGGCCGAACTGGATCTCGTAGGTAGCCCGGGCCGAGCGCACGTCGACCGGGAAGGCCACTTTGAGGAACCGGTGCGACTCGTGCCAGTCCACCTCGGTGGCGAAGTCCAGCCGCCCGGAGCCGGCGTCCAGGGAGATGACCTGAGTGACGCGGGACTGTCCGAACGTCCGCACCAGGCGCAACGCCACCCGCAAGGGGCCCCTCTCCACTACTTCCAGGGAGTCCAGGCCTTCCAGGTCGCTCACCTGCTCCAGGTAGAAGCGGTCGACGTCCCAGGCGTCGTACTCGTTGGGGTAGTCAGGATGGAGTTGGAACAGGTTGCCCCGGGTGCCTGGTGCCAGCACCTCCCGACCGGCCCGCTTGTCCCACACCGATGTCAGCAACCCGTGATCGTCCAGGGCCACCCCTAGACGAGAGCTCTCCAGGTGGTGCTCACCCACCGCCAGCTCCGGATCGGGCGTCGAGGTGGCCACCGGCACCGGTCCGTCGTCGACCACGTCGTACGTGGCATAGCCGCACGAGGGCACCCGGGCGGTAAACAGGGCGGTGCCGTCAGCGCCCATCTGCACGGGGCCCAGGCCGCCGCCGGTCGCCTCCACCGCGGCGCCGCTGACGCCAGGGGGTAGTGATGCCAGCCCAATGCGATCGTGAGACAGCGGGTTAAGCGCCACCACCGGGGTGCACAGGCCGTGAGTGGGCATCTGGGGCAAGAGGCAGGAGAGGGATATTTCGCGAATGGCCTCGGCCTCGGCTGCCACCTCGGCGTGATCGGCGGTCGCCTGTTGGTAGACCCAGTGGATGGCCGAACCGGGGATGATGTCGTGGAACTGGTTGACCAGGAGGCGCTTCCACGCCCGCTCCAGGCGGCGCGCCGGGTAGGGCGCGGGGGCGAGCGCGGCCCACAGCTCGGCCTCGGCCAGGGCCAGCTCACCCCGACGATTGCCGGCCTTGGCCGCGGCCTGGGTGGTGTAGGTACCCCGGTGCTTTTCGAAGTACAGCTCGCCCACCCAGACCGCCGGATCGGCCATCTCCGCCTCCGCCTGGGCGAAGAACGCCGCCGGGGCCTCCTGGCGGACCCGGGGAGCGCCCTCCAGATCAGCCAGCCGACGGCCGGCCTCCAGCATCTCGGCGGTCGGGCCGCCGCCTCCGTCGCCGTACCCGAACGGGTACAGCGAGAGGGTGGCCGTGTCGTGATCCCTGAAGTTGGCGACGGCGTGGGTCAGGTCGGCGATACTCATCTGCCCGTTGTAGGTGTCAGCCGGCGGAAAATGGGCGAATACCCGCGAACCGTCCACGCCCTCCCACACGAAGCTGTGATGGGGCCAGGCGTTGTACTGGTTCCAGGACAGCTTTTGGGTCAGGAACCAGCGCACTCCGGCCTGGTGCATGAGCTGGGGCAGATTGCCCGAGTAGCCGAAGACGTCGGGCAGCCACACCTCCTCAGTGTCGGTGCCCAGCTCCTCGGCGAAGAAGCGTTTCCCGTACAGGAGCTGGCGGACCAGTGACTCGCCGGCGGGAATGTTGGTGTCGGCCTCGACCCACATGCTGCCCACCGGGTGCCACTGGCCGGCGGCCACCTTTGCTTTGATGCGGGTAAAGATGTCGGGGTAGTGCTCCTTCATCCAGGCGTAGTGCTGAGCCTGGGAGCAGGCGAAGTGGTACTCGGGGTACTCGTCCATGAGGGCCAGGGCGGTGGAGAAGGTGCGGGCGCACTTGCGCACCGTCTCACGCAGCGGCCACAGCCAGGCGGTGTCGATGTGGGCGTGGCCCACCGCGCTCACCCGGTGGGTGCTGGTGTTGGCCGGGGCGCTGAGCGCTGGAGCCAGCAACGCCCGGGCGGCGGCCACCCTGGCCAGTCGGTCGTCCGGCCGGGTGTGGGGCTTGGCGCCGGCCCTGGCCAGGTCGGCCAGGGCTTCGAGGTCCAAGGCGTTGCAGGACCGGTTGAGGGCCGCCCTCACCTGGGAACGCCGCGGCTCCTGGTCGCCGATGTGTTGGACCAGCTCGGCCAGGATGCGCATGTCGTGCACCAGGGCGGCCACCTCGGGGTGGCGCACCACCAGCTCGGCTCGGGACAGGGTGAACAGGGCAGGGCCACCTGGCTCAGGCATCAGCAGGGGCCAGGTCACCAGGTTGGCGGCGGGGTGGGGGTTGGCGGCTGCCTCCACGTACAGCTCGACTGCTTCGCCGCCCTGGGCATTCCTGGTCAGGACGCAACGGTTGTGGTTGGGCGACAGGCCCTGGACCGGTCGGCCGCCCTCCCAGATCAGGGCCTCGGCGCCGAAACCGGTGTCACCGGCATAGCCGAGGTTGGAGATAGAGCCGATCTCGAAGTGCAGGGCAACCTCTTGCCCCCGCCAGTCCACCGGCACCGTGCCCCGCAGGCGGAACCAGGTGGTGGACCAGGCCGGGCCCCACTCGTTGCCGACGGCAAAGGGAAGGTAGCTGGCCGCCAGGGCCTGGGCGGCCGGCTCGGGCTCGCCGTCCACCTGGTGGGCAGCCACCTCGAGTGGGGCGACAGGACCAACCATGGCCGGCTGGAGGTAGTCGCGCAGGACCCGGCGGATGCGGGCATCGGTGATGACGTCTTGTTGTCGCATGGGTAGGCTCCGGCTGGCATGCCGGAGATGGCTGGAAGGCCAGATTACAAGAACAATGGCTCGCCGGCCGGGCTGCCGCGCCCAGCTTTGCCAGTCGCTCGTCGGGGGCCAGGGGGGTGGGTGGCGCTGGCGGCCGGCATCGCCGGCCTCAGCCTGGCCGCCGCCGTCGGTTTTTGGGTCCTGGCCGCCACCAGCCCCCGTGACCAGCTGTTCATATCGGTGATCGGTGCCATGTGGGCGGTGAACGCGGTCTTCTTCTGGTGGCAGTGGCGTCAGGCCCGTCAGGGAAGCCAGCACCGCCCGAGCTAGGGTAGCACTATTTGGGTTGGTGCTACACTTTGGTATGCCGACGACCCGACCTCGTCACTTCGTGACCGAGACCGATGACCTGGCCGCCGCCCTGGACGCGGCCGCTCGACGGTGGCCCAACTTGAGCCGGCCGCAGCTGCTCGTTCGCCTGGCACTCGTTGGCGACCGGGCCGCCCAACAGGCGAGCGAGGAGCGCCGGCACCGCCGGCTGGCCGCCGTTCGACGGCACAGCGGCATCCTCACCGGCGCCTACGGACCGGACCATCTGGATCAGCTCCGCCAGAGTGGCCAGCATGATCGTCCTTGATGCCAGCGTTCTCATTGCCTATCTGGATGGTGATGACAACCATCATGTGGCCGCCGAGACGCTGCTGGCCGGAGCAGTCGACGACGACATTGGGGCCAACTCCCTGACACTGGCGGAGGTGTTGGTCGCGCCAGTCCGAGATGGTCTGCTGGCGACGGCGCAGACAGCATTTCGCGATCTCGAGTTGGTCGAATTGCCGTTCCCGGCCGCCACTGCCGTTCGCCTGGCCCAGTTGCGGGTCAGCACCGGCCTCAAGATGCCGGACTGTTGCGTCCTGCTGGCGGCCTTGGAAGCCCAAGCCACCGTCGCGTCTTTCGACAATCGGCTCGGCCAGGCAGCCCAGGACCACCATCTACCGGTACTCAGCGGTTGACCGACTAGCCATCTCAGAGGTAGTACAGATCGTCGTCCTCGGCCCCGGCCGGGTCGACGGGCCTGGCGCAGGTGGGGCAGTACCACCGAGCCTCCATTGGTGTTCCGCAGGCCCGGTGGCGCACCGCCTCGGCGCCCGGCGAGCTGCCGGCTCCCCACTGAGCCAGCAGGCGCAGGACGCCGGCCAGCTCCGAGCCAGTGGCGCTCAGTTGGTAGACCAGGCGTAGGGGCCGGCGGCAGTACGGCATGGTGACCACCAGACCGGCCCGCTCCAGGTGCTTGAGGCGAGCGGACAAGATGTTGGGAGCCAGGCCGGGGATGGATTGGGCCAGCTGGCCGAAACGCCGGGGCCCGTCCAGCAGGGACGAGACCACCAGCAGGGTCCAACGGTCCCCGATCCTCCCCAGGGCCTCCTCTAGGGCCGACGACGCCTGGACCGAGGGTGCCGGGACCGTCGGTCGCCCGGCCTCGCCTGCTACCATGCGCCTAGAGTAAGTTGTGACATGCAAGTTACAATCACAAGGAGAGTTCCGGTGAACACACTTGAACAGCTGGCTTCCACTACCGCCAGGGTTGCCGACCGAGCTGGTCCGGCCACCGTCGGCATCGGCTCAGGATGGGGGCAGGGATCAGGAGTGGTGATGAGGGCCGGCCTGGTACTCACCAACGCCCACAACCTGCGGAATGAGGCGACAGTTGTCACCTTCAGCGACGGACGGGCGACCGAGGGCTCGGTGCGGGGAGTGGACATCGACGGCGACCTGGCCGTCCTTGACGTCGACACCGCCGGCGCCACCCCGTTGGAATGGTCGAGCACTCCCGTCAGCCTAGGGACACCCGTTCTCGCCCTGGCCAATCCAGGTGGGCGCGGACTACGGGTCACCCTGGGGCAGGTATCGGCGGTGGGACAGGCTTTCCGGGGGCCGAGGGGCCGTCGCGTGACCGGAACCATCGAGCACACGGCTCCGTTGGTCAAGGGTTCCTCGGGCGGACCAGTCGTCGACGTTCATGGGAGGCTGTTGGGGGTAAATGTCAACCGGCTGGGCGAGGGCTTCTACCTGGCCATCCCGGCGGACGACGATCTTCGCTCCCGGATCGACGCACTGTCCGTTGGCTCATCCCCCACCCGTCGCCGCCTGGGGGTGGCATTGGCACCGTCACGGGTGGCCCGTCGACTGCGGGCGGCAGTGGGTCTGGCCGAGCGCGACGGGTTGCTGGTGCAAGGCCTCGAAGAGGGCGGCCCAGCGGAGCGGTCCGGGATGCGAATAGGTGACCTGGTGGTGGCCGCGTCGGACCGCCCGATGACCTCAGTCGATGACCTGCACCGGGCCCTTGACGCCCTCGGTGACGGCGAAGCGCTGGCATTGTCCGTGGTGCGGGGTAACGACGAGGTCACCGTGGCGGTCAGCTTCGGGGCCAGCGGCGACGAAGCTTCCCCCGCCTGATGGGGGCATGGTGGGAGAGCCGATTCAACCCCAGGTCTGGTCGCTCCCGGCGGCGGCCATCGCCTCGTTGCGACTGAGGTAGTCCCGCCATCGGAGGACCTTCCCGCCCCGCAAGGTGAAGAGGTTGTGGGTCTGACCTACCGTATCCAGGTCGCCGGGGTCCCCGTTGAAGCCCGGCCCGACCAGGCCCACCACCACACTCTCCCCGGCGTCGATGGCCTCTACCGCTTGGACGGTGAACGGCCCCGCCGCGAAACGGTGGCGTATGACATCCATTGCCTGATCGCGACCATCACAGCGTAGGTCGGGCCGGACGCCCTCCCACACAACATCGGGGGCGAGAAGCTCAGCGATGCGCTCCGGGTCCTGGTTGCGCATCGCATCGACCAACCCGCCCAGGACTATCTCAAGATTGGTGAGGGCCACGGCCTTCCTTCCCGTCGACAGGTCTGCCCACTCATTGTGGCACGGTGCAGGGGTCGCGGGGCGTTCCCAGGCTGCTACTCAGCAGTCAGCTGGTGCTTGAGGACCTTCCCGGTGGCATTGTGGGGCAGTTCGTCGATCAGGGTGATGTGGCGGGGAACCTTGTAGTCGGCCAGCCGCTCGGCACAGTGCTTCTCGAGCTCGTCGGGGAGCGGGGGGGTGGATGAGTCTCTGGCCACCACGAAGGCGGCCACGTCCTCGCCCAGGACGGGGTGGGGGACACCTATGACGGCCGCCTCCAGCACGGCCGGGTGGGAGAGGAGCGCCGCCTCCACCTCGGTGGCGTAGATATTGTTGCCGCCCCGGATGATGACGTCCTTCATGCGCCCGACGATGTAGAGGTACCCATCCTCGTCCAGGCGGCCGAGGTCTCCTGAGTGCAGCCACCCGTCCACCCAGGTACGGGCGGTGGCCGCATCGTCGCGGTAGTACTCCCTCTGGCGGCCCGGCAGATGGATGGTCACCTCGCCGACCTCTCCGACCGCGGCTTCGGATCCACCGGCGTCGACTATGCGGACCTCCATGGGCGCCATGGGCTGGCCCACCGATCCGATCCGGCGGGCGGACTCCTCCTTGGGCATGGTGCAGTAGGCAGAGCCGGCCTCGGTCATCCCGTAACCGTTGGACACCGTGGCCTCCGGCATCTTCTCCTGGAGGCGACGCAGGGTGGCAGCCGCCACCGGTGCGCTGCCCAGCGAGCACAGGGCCAGGCTGGACAGGTCGGCTGTCTCGAAGGCGGGATGGGCGATGATCAGCTGGGCCATGGCCGGCACGATGAAGGCGGCCCACGGTCGCTCGGCGGCGATGACCTCCAGCCAGCGGCCGGCGTCGAAGCGGGGCAGGAACAGCCCGCACAGCCCCAGCTTCATGGGGGTGTACACGAAGGCGATCCCGGCAAAGCTGAACAGCGGGGACGCGTGCAGCCAACCTGAGTGGCTCCATGCTGGCTCGTTGTTGGGCAGGACCGAGGCGTTGGCGTGACGCACCACCACCGCCTTGGGGGAGCCGGTGGTGCCCGAGGTGTACATGATGTCGGCCACCGCATCGTCGCTGATCGGCACCTGTACCTCCGCATCGTCCTGGTCCAGCATCTGATCCCATGCCGTCACCTCGGTGTGGCCGAGATCTGTCTGGGTGTCCCCGGTGACGACGGCCAAGCGGATCGAGGGCACGTCTGGCCTGGCGGCAGCCAGGGTAGCCAGCAGGTCCGGCGAGGTGATCACCACGGTGGCTCCGGCATGGTCGAGGATGCTGGCCAGCTCACCCACCGACATCCGGGTATTGGTGGGTACCGCTATCGCCCCGGCCTTGTGGACCGCCGCGTAGGCCACCACCCACGCCAGCACCTCCTCGCCCGGCAGGTAGATGGAGACCCGGTCGCCCGGGGCCACGTCGGACCCGATCAGTCCCCGGGCCAGCCGGTTCGACTCGGTCTCCCAGGCCGCGAAGGTGAGGGAGGTGCCCTCGTCCAGGTTTCGATAGCCCACCTCGTCGGGATAGAGGCGGGACATGGTCCGAAGCTGCTCAGGGAGCAACTGGGCCGCGGATCCAAGCCTGGTCAGCGGTTCACCTGGGTCATGTCCGGGTAGCGCTGGCCAACGACAGCGTCGCGGGGCACCGCCTCCTCCAGGCAGCTCAGATCCTCGGGGCTGAGCTCGACATCGAGGGCGGCCACATTTTCCTCCAGGTAGCTTCGGCGCTTGGTGCCCGGGATGGGCACCACGTCCGCGCCGCGGGCCAGCACCCAGGCCAGAGCCAATTGAGCGGCGGTGATCCCCTTCTCTTCGGCCTGGAGCTTCACCTGCTCCACCAGCTGATAGTTGCGCCGAAAGCTCTCCGTCTCGAACCGGGGCGAGTTGCGGCGGAAGTCGTCGGGGTCCAGATCGTCGGGACTCTGCCACCGCCCGGTGAGGAATCCCCGGCCCAGCGGGCTGTAGGCCACGAAGCCGATCCCCAGCTCGCGTACCGCGGGCACAACCTCATCTTCGACGTCGCGGCTCCACAGCGACCATTCGGACTGTACGGCACTGATGGGATGCTCGGCGTGGGCTCGGCGGATAGTGTCGGCGCCGGCCTCCGAGAGCCCCAGGTAGGCCACTTTGCCCGCCTCGACCAGCTCGGCCATGGCCCCCACCGTCTCTTCGATGGGCACAGTCAGGTCAACTCGGTGCTGGTAGTAGAGGTCGATTCGTTCGACCTGTAGACGGCGCAGGGATGCGTCGCATGCCTGGCGCACGTATTCCGGATCGCCCCGTATGCCGCGGTAGGAACGATCCTCGCCGCGCACATTGGCGAACTTGGTGGCCAGGACCACCTCGTCGCGTCGGCCGGCGATGGCCCGACCCACCAGCTGCTCGTTGGTGAATGGACCGTACATGTCGGCCGTGTCGATGAAGGTGACCCCCAGGTCCAGGGCCCGGTGGATGGTGGCGATGGACTCCTGTTCGTCGGCCGGGCCGTAGAACTCGGACATGCCCATGCAGCCCAGTCCTTCGGCCGACACCGTCAGCCCTTCTCCGCCCAATCTGCGAGTGTCCATCTCGTCTCCCTCGTCTCTGCGTCATTTGGTCCCTACGGTCGTAGCGGCCTTCGCCGACCATCTACCCTCTAACGTTATTGCTGCGAGCGGAAAGCCATGACCGAGCTGGCGGCGGCCACCGAGCTGACCGTAGGCATCGACATCGGGACCACCTCGACCAAGGCACTGGCGGTGGATGCCGACGGCAATGTAGTGGCCAGGCATCGCGTTCCACATCCGTTGGTGGTCCGCGAGGCCACCTTGATGGAGCACGACGCCAACCGAGCCTGGCGACGAGGTCCCGGCCTGGCCCTGGCTGGCCTGGGAACGATAGCCCCGGTTGGGGTGTGCGTGGCCGCCATGGTGCCTTCCCTCTGCGCCGTTGATCACCGCGGGGTGCCTAGCTCCCCTGGCCTGCTCTACGGTGACGCCAGGGGCGCCGCCCAGATCTCAACCGCGTCACCGGTCAGCGGGGAGCTGGGAGCCATGCTGGCCTGGGCCGCCCGGCACCACTCCCGGGCCAGTGGGTACTGGCCAGCCCAGGCGGTGGCCAACCACGCCTTGGGAGGAGAGGCGGTCATCGACTCGGGCGCGGCAGCCCTGGCCCTGCCGCTGTTCAACGGCCAGGGATGGGACGAGAAGGCAGCCGCTGCACTGGGCGTGGCGCCGGCCCAGCTGCCCAAGGTGGTCGGTACCGGCCAGCCCGCCGGTTGGCTGGGCGGTTCCAGGAGCGGGTCGGGCGGCGCCCCCTGGGACAGTGGCGGCGGGCCAGGAGGAAGCAGCCAGGCGGTGCTGGCCTCGGGGCTGGTGGACGCCATGGGCGAGCAGATGGTGGCCGGCGCCGACCATGACGGTGACGTGCTGGTCATCTGCGGCACCACCCTTATCACCTGGGTGATCACGTCACAGTGGCGCCAGATGCCGGGGCTGTGGACCATCCCGCACACCACCCCCGGAAAGGTGATGATCGGAGGCGCCAGCGGAGCTGGCGGCCTCTTCTTGAATTGGGCCAACGGCCTGCTGGGCCGGGCTGGAGCGGTGACCGACCCCAACCGGGTGCCGGTGTGGGCACCTTATCCGCGCGGCGAGCGCACGCCACTGCACGATTCGGGTCGCCGGGCCGCCCTATCGGGCCTGGACCTGACCCACGGTGCCGGGGCCGTGCGCCGGGCCGCCTTTGAGGCGTCGGGGTTCGTCGTTCGCCACCACATCGACTGTGCCGGCCTGCCGGCCCGGCGCCTGGTGGCCACCGGAGGGGGTGTGCGGGTGGCGGAGTGGGTCCAGACCCTGGCTGACTGCACCAGCTTGCCGGTCGATGTGGCTCGGGTACCCGAGGGCGGGGCTCTGGGGGCGGCGTTCGTGGCCCGGATGGCCGCAGGTCGGGAGACGTCGCTGGCCGACGCCGCCCGGTGGGCCCGAGTGGGCCGCCGGGTCGAGCCGGACCCCTCGTGGGTCAGCCCGGTCGCCGAGCGCTACGCCACCTTTCGGGAGCTGAGCGGTCGCCCGGTTAGCTGAGCGGTCGCCGGTCTACTGAGGCGGCAGGCTGGATTTGTGACCGCTGGCGCGCCTATAACTCGTCTGACGGTCACAAAACGCAGTGGGCAAAGGTAGCCGGACAGGCTGGCCAGCCGCTAGGCCCAGCGATCGGCCAGGCGCCGGTAGAGGCTGGGGGTCAGGGTCGAGAGGGCCACCGGCAGGCCCAGCCAGGTCGGGACGATGGTGCGGGGACGTCCCTCGGTGATGGCCGTCTCCACTGCGACTGCCACCCGGCCGGCTGGGATGGGGCGGGGCCGACGACGGGAATAGGGCAGGCCCCGTCGGTCGAAGAAGGCGGTCTGCACCACGCCCGGGCTCACCAGGCAGACCCCCACTCCCACCGGGGCCATCTCGGCCCGCAGGGACTCCGCCAGGGATGCCAGGGCGGCCTTGGTGGCTGCGTAGACCGCCTCCTGGGGGGCCCCGAGGTGACCGACGATAGAGCCCACCAGGACCAGGCAGCCACGGCCCCGCGCCGCCATACCAGGGATCACCGCTCGGGCCAGGTGGACAGGAGCAGTGAGGTTGAGGGCGATCAGGCAGTCGGCCTCGGCCGGATCCATCTCGCAAAATGACCCTGACCAGCCTGCCCCTGCATTGCTCACCACCACGTCGAGCGGCCCGAGGTCGGCTTCGGCGGCGGCCGCCACCGCCTCGGCCGCTCCTGGCTCGGTAAGGTCGCCCTGGATGGTAGGGGCGCCCAGGTCGGCGGCCAGCCGGTCGAGCGCCGCCCGGTCCCGACCGTGGACTGCCACCCTGGCTCCGGCCCCAGCCAGCAGCCGGGCCGTGGCCGCCCCTATCCCCGACGACGCGCCGGTCACCAGGCAGGCAGCCCCGACCAGGTCCAGGCCGAGACCTCTCCGGAGCGTGGGGGACGGCACCGGGGCCACCGATCCGCCCCGGACGAATAGTTGGCTGGCCATTGGGCGCTCGACGTTAGCCCAGCGCTAGTGAGTCGAGACGGCGGCCCTCAGCGACTGCTTGAGGGACCCCATGGTGGCCAGCACGGCTGTCGGCTCGTACCCGCAATGGGCCATGCAGTTGGCGCAGCGAGGGTCCTTGCCCCGCCCGTACTTGTCCCAGTCGGTGGTCTCCACCAGCTCCCTGTACGTCTTGGTGTACCCGTCGCCCATCAGGTAACACGGCCGCTGCCAGCCGAAGACGGAGTAGCTGGGGATTCCCCATGCCGTGCAGCTGTAGTCGACCTTGCCCTCCAGGAAGTCGAGGAAGAGGGGAGTGTGGTTGAGCCGCCACCGCTTGCGGCGACCCTCGCTGAAGGCTTCCTGGAACAGCTCGCGGGTCTGGGTGACGCCCAGGAAGTGCTCCTGGTCGGGAGCCTTCTGGTAGGCGTAGGCAGGGGACAGCATCATGGCGTCCACCTTGAGGTCGTCGTTGATGAAGTCGAGGACTCCTCTGACCGTCTCGGCCGAATCGGTGGTGAAGAAGGTGGAGTTGGTGGTGACCCTGAAACCCCTGGCCTTGGCCTCCCGAATGGCGGCCACCGCCTCATCGAACACCCCGTCGCGGTCGACGGCCTTGTCGTGGCGCTCCTTCAGGCCGTCCAGGTGCACAGTCCAGGAGAAGTAGGGCGAGGGAGTGAACTTGTCCATCTTGCGCCGCATCAGAACGGCATTGCTGCACAGGTAGACGAAGCGTTTGCGCTCGATGAGCGCCTCCACCATCTGGGTGATCTGCGGGTGCAGGAGGGGCTCGCCACCGGCGATGGAGACCATGGGTGCCCCGGACTCCTCGACGGCGGCGACTGCGTCCTCCACCGAGACACGCTGGCGCAAGATGTCGGTCGGGTACTGGATCTTGCCGCACCCAGGACAGGACAGGTTGCAGGCGAACAGGGGCTCCAGCTCCACGATGAGGGGAAACTTCTTGTTCCCGGCCATCTTTTGGCGGAACAGGTAGCTGGCAATCTTCAGGTTCTGGCGTAGGGGTATCGCCATCAACGGACCTCCGTGGGTAGGGGAAACTGCACTGACTCTGTGGTGGCCGGACACTCTTGAACCGTGACTGGTCCGAGGGAGGCCAAGGTCGAGACGACCTGGTGGACAAGGGACTCAGGAGCGGATGCGCCGGCTGTCACCCCGACCACCTCGACTCCCGCCAGCCAGGCCAGATCGAGGTCGCTCGGCTCGTCGATCAGGTGGGCCGGGCAACCCAGGCGATGGGCCACCTCGACCAGGCGATTGGAGTTGGAGGAATTGGGGGAGCCCACCACTATGAGGAGCTGGCAGTCAGGGGCGAGCGCTCGTACCGCCTCCTGGCGGTTCTGGGTGGCGTAGCAGAT